>JASFGF010000014.1:0-18311 GCA_050123915.1 Desulfobacterales bacterium
TGGCGACTAAAGTATCTATGATAAAACGCCGCCGGTTAACTCCACGAGCAACTTATAATAAGTGACATCTATGAAATTTAAAATACCCTCGCGTAACAATAAGAAACTGCAAATTTTGATGAATCGAATCAATGCGGATCAAGAGTTATTTCAAATTTGGAAATGCGCCAATGTCAATGCCGTTGATCGTTCAGGCATTAGCGATCATGGCGAAGTTCATATTCGTATTGTGGCCAATGCCGCCTTGCGTATTGTCCGGTTGCTTGTCAAAGGGGGCATTGAGCCAAGTGTGGTTACACATCATGGGCTGACCAGCGAAGATGCAGAGTTGATTGTAGTGCTGGCTGCCTGCCTGCACGACACTGGAATTTCGGTGCACCGGGACCATCATGAAAGATACAGTTTATTTATAGCATTTCGAAAAGCACGTGAGTTATTAGAAGGGATATATGATGAACCGGATCTGACAACAATGGTATCCGAAACATTGCATGCAGTTGTTGCTCATGACGCAGACGAGAAATGTCTTACTATCGAAGCTGGTGTCCTGAAAATAGCCGATGCAACAGATATGACCCAAGGACGTTCCCGGATACCCTTTGAAACTGGAAAAGTGAATATCCATTCTGTGTCTGCACGGGCAGTAGATGATGTAATCATTAAAAAAGGTGAAAACAAACCGGTATGCATTGAAATAAAGCTAACGAATTCCGCCGGGATCTTCCAGGTTGATGAATTGTTAAAGAACAAGCTGAGACATTCACCCATAAAACCATTCGTAGAAGTAATTGCCAAAATTGAAGGAGAAATGGAACACAGGTTGTTTGACTCGTATTCGATATAGATTAAGATGGATTTGCCAAGTTGATGCTCCAGCAGACATCAAAAGTCTTGCGGCTTTTGATGTCTGCTGAACTTTTCGTTTTCTTTGTTTCAAAAACCCCGATGATAGAAAAAGCTATGTATAGTCATATACATACCAAACAAATACAAATATCACGGCTCCCCGAAAAAATGCTTAAAGATATTGGAAAGCGCAGTCAAGAGTCATGGACGTCTAGGCGACGCCAACTTAGAGTTCATGGGCACGATCAACCAGAAGCTGCATGCGGGCAGCTCAGCGGGTAAGGCCCAATCTTCAAGGCTTGCCATTTTTTTTACGATCCATCGAGGTATAAATACAAGTGCTTCTTTTCAACATTTGGCGGATGTCTGAACACATAAAACGTTGGAAGGTCAAATTTGTCTGATTTTACGTTCTATTTGACCCCTTCAGGCTGAAAAAAACGACAGCCCGCCGAGTTGCCGGCGGGCTGTCTGGGTTTAGGAGGTGTGGCTATATATCGAAATACAGGAAGAATTCGTGCGGATGCGGACGGAGTTTCACGTCATTGACCTCATTATCCGTTTTGTATTCAATCCACATGTCAATAACATCCTGGGTAAACACATCGCCTTTGAGCAAAAACTCGTGATCGTCTTCCAATGCAGCCAGCGCTTCATCTAAAGATCCGGGCGCAGAAGGAATCTCCGCCAACTCTTCCGGTGGAAGACCATAGATGTCTTTATCCAGCGGATCCCCCGGATCGACCTTGTTTTCAATGCCGTCGATGATGGCCATCAGCATAGCGGAAAACGCCAAATACCCGTTGCATGAGGGATCAGGGGTTCGGAACTCGATGCGTTTGGCTTTCGGAGAAGGAGAGTACATGGGAATCCGGACAGCCGCACTTCGGTTACGGCTGGAATACGCCAGATTCACCGGAGCCTCAAAGCCGGGAACCAGACGTTTGTAGGAGTTGGTGGTGGGGTTGGTAAAAGCGCACAGCGCGCGGCAGTGTTTCAGTATTCCACCGATGGCATACAGGGCTTCCTGGGACACGCCGGCATATTTGTCGCCGGCAAACAGGGGTTGGTCCCCTTTCCAAATGCTGCAATGGGTATGCATACCGGTACCGTTGTCGTTATACAGCGGCTTTGGCATAAATGTCACGGTATGACCGTACTTGTGAGCCACATTTTTAAGAACATACTTAAACCACATGAGTTGATCACCCATTTCGAGCAGGGGCTTAAATCGCATATCGATCTCTGCCTGGCCGGCGGTGGCCACCTCATGGTGCTGGCATTCAACATCTATTCCCAACGCTTCAAGGGTCAGGAGCATTTCGGTGCGAATATCCTGAAATTTGTCCATGGGCGGCACCGGAAAGTAGCCTTGCTTGTGTCTCGGCTTGTATCCCAGGTTGGGGCATTCTTCCCGCCCAGTGTTCCAGATACCTTCAACGGAATCGATTTCATAAAAGGACCGATGATTGGATGACTCGAAACGGATATCGTCAAAGATAAAAAATTCAGCCTCGGGTCCGAAATAAGAGGTATCGCCGATTCCGGTACTCTTGAGATATGCTTCTGCTTTTTTGGCAATATTTCTCGGATCCCGGGTATATGCCTCAAGGGTAATGGGGTCCACAATGTTGCCGATTAAAACCAGGGTCGGAACTTCAAAGAAAGGGTCCATTTTGGCGGTGGCGGCATCCGGCACCACCAGCATGTCACTGGCGTGAATGGGCTGCCATCCACGGATGCTGGAGCCGTCAAAACCGAAACCCTCCTCGAAGCTCGATTCTGTCAGTTCACTCATGGGCACCGTAAAATGCTGCCACAGGCCTGGAAAATCCAGAAAGCGAAGATCAACCACCTTGGCCTTGTTCTCTTTTGCAAATTCAATTACTTCTTTGGGTGTCATAATAAAAATCCTCCTTTAAAATGTTTGTGGTATAGTTGTTAATCGTCTTTTTAAAATTGCTCGATTTCAAAAATTCATTTTTGATATGGCTTGCAGTTATCCTCGAACATCCGGATACACGAGTCCATATCCATGCTCTCCATGCAATGACTGGTCAAGTCCTTCGATTTCCTTTTGCTCATCGATACGAAAGCCGAGTGTTTTTTCAACGACAAAAACAATGATAGCCGTACCGACAGCCGCCAGAACAATAGTCGCCCCCATTCCCAGCAACTGAATGGTCAACTGATTGAAATAAGACCAGGAGCCATTTGCCGATGAAGCGGCACTTTGCATCCAGCTGTCTCGGATAAAGAAACTGAGCATTAGAACGCCCAGCCCGCTTCCGATGCCGTGTATTCCGAAACAGTCAAGGCTGTCGTCATAGCCTAACTTCATTTTGGCGTTGAGGGCATAGTAACAGGCAACGGAGGACATGGCTCCGAGGATCAAGGCGCCATATGGTTTGACGACGCCTGCTGCGGGTGTTATGGCAACAAGTCCGGCCAAAATGCCGGAGACGAATCCCAGTGAGGTTGCCTTACGAAAGACGATGGCTTCTATGATGACCCATGTCAGTGCACCGCTGGCGGCGGATATTTGCGTCATGGTTAATGCACGGGCGGTATCCAGTCCGCTTTGCACCGTGGAGCCGGCATTGAAACCGAACCAGCCCACCCAAAGAAGCCCGGCGCCCATGAGCGTCATGACAAGGTTGTTTGGATTCATCGCTGTTTTTGGATAACCGTACCGGGGCCCGAGCATCAACGCGACAATCAGCGCACTAAAGCCCGCCGAAACGTGGATCACAAGGCCGCCGGCAAGATCAATAACCCCTGAAGCGCCGGCATTGAAAAGCCATCCATCCGGAGCCCAGACCCAATGGCATAAAGGACAGTAGACAAACAAAAACCATAAAACAATAAACAAAATGTATCCTCGAAAATAGACTCGTTCGGCCAGTGCACCGCTGATCAGTGCCGGGGTGATAATTGCGAATTTACCCTGAAACATTGCCAGAACATATTCGGGTACTCCGTTGGTAATCACATCGTCTATCCCGTTTAGAAAAAAATAGTCGTTGTTCCAACCGACAAACCCTCCCAAAATACTCTTTCCGAAAGCCAGAGAATATCCGCAAACCGCCCAGAGAACGCCGATCACTGCCATTGCGACAAAACTGTGCATCATCGTCCCTAAAACATTTTTTGTTCTAACCAACCCACCGTAGAACATGGCCAACCCAGGAACCATAAGTAGAACCAATGCTGTTGCAGTTAGCATCCAGGCGGTGGTTCCAGTATCTATCGCAGTATTTTCGACTGCAAAAGCCAGATTAGGCAATACGATTACAAAATTTACTGTAAATAAAAACTTGGCCCACTTTATTTTCATAAATATCCCCTTAAACTTCAGCTTGCGTTGAGCATTTAATTGTCTTATATGGCATCTTCTCCTTTTTCTCCGGTACGCACCCGAATCACTTCTTCCATCGGCAGAATAAAGATTTTGCCGTCTCCGATTTTTCCGGTATAGGCTGCCTTTTTTATGGTTTCCATCACCTGATTGACTCTGTCGGACTGAACGATAATCTCGATCTTTATTTTTGGGATAAAATCCACCACATATTCAGCACCCCGATAAATCTCCTTATGGCCTTTCTGGCGGCCGTATCCCTTGACTTCCGAAATCGTCATCCCCTGAATTCCGATGTCATTGAGGGCCTCTTTTACATCATCCAACTTGAACGGCTTGATGATCGCCTCTACCTTTTTCATTATATTTCCTCCTTATACTGTTAAGCATTGGTACGAACCGGCGCTATCAGTCGCCGCCCAATCACGGATTTTAAGATACACATACGACAGGTAAATATGTTCACTCATGTTGTTATTAAGTGTTGAAACCCGGCAGAATCTCTTTAATGGATGTTTTAATCTTCTCCACCTGGTCCGGTAAATCAACTTTTTGTCCATCAAAATCCCTGACATAAAAAACGTCCACAACCTGGTCCACCTTTGTTGCGATCTTGGCCACCCAAATATCCAGCCCGCACCTGAAAAGTGCATCGGTAATCTTGTAAAGAAGCCCCGGAAAGTCGTAAGTAAATACTTCAACGATCGTAAAAAAACTCGAGCTGTCATTGTCCACGTTGATTTGATGGGGTCTGCCTTTTACCTGAGGTTTGGCCGGTCGATAGACCGTTATTTTTTCTTCCAGCGCTGCCTTAAGATCAAGATCTCCGGACAGTGAAGATTTGATGTGGGTTTCAGCCTGTTGCCACCTTTCATTTTCAAAAATCTGATCCAACGGGGGGGTGACTTCGAAAATATCAAGGGCAATATTATTCCGCCATGTGAAGATCTGCGCATCGAGGATATCCAGCCCGTTCAGCGTAAATGTCCCCGCAATCTTTGAAAAAAGACCGGGACGATCCTTTGCACAAATGGTAACTGTTCGGGTATTGGAATCCGGAGTTTTTGTAACATTCCAGATAACATCCGCTGTCCCCATATTTCTGTACAGTTCGATATGTTCCATGATACTTTCAGACGGCATATAAAGAAGGTATCGAGGAGACATGACATTGAAAAGTGCTTCCATATCATTCTCGGCATAGTGCTTTATTGCGGACCCGAAGACCTCGGCTTTTTTCTTCTCAACAGCTTCAACAGCCTCTCTGGTTGCAAGTTCCCCCTTTTCAAGGACATTTGAAACTTTAAAAAAAAGATCTCTTAGCAGTGTGGCGGTCCAGTCACTCCAGGCCTTTGGACCGGTGGCCATGCAATCAGCCACCGTCAACAAATACAGCATTTTAAGGCGATCGATATCCTTTATTTGTCTGGCACACGAAATGGCGGTCTCTTCATCATTTAGATCTCTTCGAGTGGCGGTCTTGATCAACAATAGATGCTCTTTTATCAAAAAAGAAACCGTTTCAATATCCTCGGTAGGGTAGCCCTTCTTAAGCAGTATCGACGCTGCAATCTCGGCACCGCTGATGGAATGACTCACACCGGTTTCACCTTTGCCGATGTCGTGCAAAAGTACCGCCCACAACAAAAGATGACGTTTTTTAAGCCTTTTATAAATATCACTGCATAAGGGATATTTTGAACTTCCCTGGGATGTACCGAATCTTTTTATATTCTGAACCGCTCTTAGCAAATGTCGATCAACCGGATAAAGATGGTACTCATCATATTGAATTCTGTTGGAAATTCCTTTAAATTCCGGAATAAATCGAGTTAAAAAACCGGTATTTAACATTTCGTTGAGCACATTAAATGTCGATGACGGTTTAACTAAAATCCGTTCAAATGATTCAAGATTTAACACCGAAGCAGAAAATTTGTCGTCAACGAGAAAGGAAAATTCCCTGACCAGCCTTTTGGCCTCTGCACTTAATGGAATTTTCAGCGTCGCGCTCTCTTCAAATATCTTTATCAAAAGGGTCGGATCGCTCAGAATGTCTTCAGAGGAAATAAAGTTGATCATCCCGTTTTCTGTAATTTCGAGCCCCTTAATGAGGCTATGTTTTAGGGCTTTTCTCGAACGTTTAACATTCTTGAACACCCCCAGTTCATACAGAAACATCAGGTGCTGCTGCTTTATAAATTCCATTTGGCTATGAAGCTCGCCTAAAAATCGTTCCACCGGTTGCTGTCCGTTTTTTTTGCCAAACTTCAGAGCATCAGCCATTTTGATCTGATATTCAAAATAGAGCTGATCACATTTCCTGCCGGACAATTGATGCAGGCAGTTTCTTACGTTGCCTATAAACTCAAGCGCCTGCCTCATGGCTTTAAATTCATCATGGGACATGAAGCCATAATACTCGAAGTCTCTGAATTGTTTGAGATTCGATCTCAACCTCGCGATCCAGAGCATGGTGTGATAGTCTCTTAATCCACCCTGCCCCTCTTTGAGATTGGGTTCGAGCAGATATGACGAGTCTCCGAAACATTCATGCCTGCTTTGGCTGATGTCGACCAGTCTCTTTATGACTTTCGTTGAATACTTCTTTTTAAATCGTTTGCGAAGATGCTCCATCAAAGACGAATATAACAACGACATGCCGCATACAAAACGTGCGTCCAGAAGGGACGTCAAAACCTCGATGTCGTCAACAGCCAATTTGACACATTCTTTAAGGGATCGTGTGGCATGACCCACTTCAAAACCGATGTCCCACAACGGGTAGATAATTTCCTGGATAAGATACTCGGCCTTGTCGGGAACATATTTTTCAAAAAGAAACAAAAGATCCACATCCGAATGAATGAACTGCTCTTTTCGTCCATAACCCCCAAGCGCAATGATCGCATAGGGATTTTTTTCCATCCCCATTTTGGGCCCCACGCGAGAGCTTTCGAAACTTTCAAAAAAATAGTCGTCCAGCACTTGTGCATGTCGCCTGATAAAATCCGGCGATTTTCTTTTTATAAAACCGGAAACCAGATGGGCGGTGTTTTCCCGCAGCCGCTCTGCAGCCGGAATATACGTCTTTATCTTTTTCGTGTTTGTTAATGTCATTTCAACTCAAACGATTTCAAAGAAGCTTCGGCAATGTTTTTAAAAGGCTATAATGTTACAATTATATCAGCAACAAGTGTGCCATAACACCATATATTCAAAAGTATCTATTAATACAAACAGTTATTCGTCAAAACAGACGTAAATATAAAAATGATCGCTTACAATTTTGTTAAAACCAAGGCCAATTAATTACAAAAATGTAACCCTCATTCAACTTCCATCATATCTTTCCAGATTTGTCTGACGTTTTCTCGCATACCACTAAATTTACTTTCAGGGGCTTTGGCGGGTTTTTCTTGAAGGCTGAACTGGTGTACCGCTGACCGGTAGGTTAGATAGGCAACTTTTAAGAGGTGAGCGACCTGGTGGTTGATGATTTTGGTTTCATTTAACGTTTCAAGGAGTCTTACAATATCGGTCCATTTTAATAATTCTTTGTATTCGCAAGACTTTAAAAGAACCAAATACTGCACTAAAAATTCTATATCAACGATGCCTCCTGTATCCTGCTTGAGGTCGAAAAGACCTGGATCCTTGCTTGAGAGTTCCTTTCGCATTCGTTCGCGCATGTCAACAACATCTTGCTTTAACTGGGTCTTGATCCTGGGCCTTGCAAGAACATCGTTTCGAATTTGTTCAAAGCGTTTGGCCATATTGATGTCACCACTGATGGGTCTTGCTTTGATGAGAGCCTGATGTTCCCATGTCCAGGCTTTGTTTGTCTGATAATCCTTAAACCCTTCGATGTGGCTCACCAGGATTCCGGAACTCCCGCTGGGTCGAAGACGCATATCCGGCTCGTAGAGCTTTCCCACTGCAGTATGTGTGGTTAAAATGTGTATGACTCTTTGCCCCAGACGGGCAAAAAACTGGTGATTATCAACAGGATGTTTTCCCCCGAGGGTTTGTCCTTCGGTTCCGGCATGGAGAAAAACCATATCCAGATCCGATCCATAACCGAGTTCAATCCCGCCCAGCTTTCCATAGGCAATCACCGAAAATCCCTTGCCGATTTCCATGCCGTCCATTTGACATTTCGGAGCCCCGTGCTTTTCAACCAGATGGTTCCATGACAGTTCAACAACTTCATTTAAAACCGTCTCGGCAATTTCGGTAAGATGGTCACTGGTTCGCATCAATGTCAGAGCACCGGTGACATCAGCTGCTGCCACCCGCAGGGTATTTACCTGTTTAAAAATACACAATTCTTGAATCTGATGCTCGAAATCCTGATTGGATGCCATGTCAAGCCGTTTACGGATTTCTTTGACAAGTTCCGGCTTCTCCGGAGGACGATAGAGAGTACGAGGGTCAAGGAGTTCGTCCAAAAGGACCGGGTGGCGAGACAGAAATGAAACGATCCAGGGGCTGGCACTGACCAGGTTCACCATATGAACGATAGCCGTAGGATTTTCCAGCAGCAACGCCAGATAATTGGTGCGCTGCTCGATGGTTTTGATCAGATCGACGATTCGATTCAACACAACGATAGGATTTTCTGAATGTCCGATTTCTTTGAGCATGAGGGGCATCAGCCGGTCGAGACGTTGACGGCCGTCACTGCTGAGGGATCGCGTCGCCGGGTGGTTTCGAAGGTGATCCAATAAACGACTGACTTCATCGAAGTTCTCAAATCCGGCCGCAAGAAGAATCCTTTGGCGTTTTTTATCTTCCAAATAATTTTCCCATATCCCCTCTAAACCGGTTTTAATTTCTTTGGCCCGATCATCAACAGGCTCTGAATCTTTGGCTTCAAGTAATTTATTGAAATGAGAATGAACGATTTCCCTGTGTTTTTCTAACTGGTGATCGAACGCTTCCGGGGTATCGAATCCCATGGATGAGGATAAACGTGTTTTTGCAACAGAATCTGACGGAATAACATGGGTTTGTTGATCTGAAAATTCCTGCAAGCGGTGTTCAGTATTTCGTAAAAATATATATGCCCTGGTGAGTTCATCACAGACTTTTTTGGAAATATAATTTTCATTGGCAAGGACTTCTAGTGTCTTTTGTAGGCGTCGCCCCTGAAGCGAAGGGGTGACACCTCCCCGTATGAGTTGGAATATCTGCCCAAAAAACTCCACCTCGCGTATTCCACCGTATCCGAGCTTGATGTTATGGGTCATTCCCTTACGCTTAACTTCAAGGGATATTTTTTGCTTCATCCTCCTTAAAGATTCAAATACACCAAAATCAAGGTACCTTCGAAAAACAAAAGGTTTAAGGGTTTTTAAAAGTGTTTCGCCGATATCTTTATCACCTGCCACAACCCGTGCCTTTATCCAGGCGTATCGCTCCCACTCCCGTCCCTGCTCCTGGCAATATGCTTCAATGGCATCAAAGCTCATCACCACGGGTCCGCTTTCACCATAGGGTCTGAGGTCCATGTCGACTCGAAATACAATGCCGTCAGGGGTATTGGCGCCGATGATTTTTATGAATTGACGACAAAGTCGAACAAAAAACTCTTCATTGTTTATCGATTCCAACCCCCCTTGGGTTGTTCCGGTTTCAGGGTAAGCGAAAATCAAGTCAACATCCGAAGAAAAGTTTAATTCCTGTCCGCCAAGCTTTCCCATTCCAAAAACGATCAGTTGTTGATGAGTTCCTTCGTGTGCAGTTGGGATGCCGTATTTTAAACATTGCCATTGATTAAGAAAAAATACTGTCTGATCGATGCATGCATCGGCCAGGGCCGAGAGATCTTCCATGGTTTCCGAAAGATTTGCCCAGCCGGCCAGATCCCGCCAGGCGATTCGGACCATGTGATACTGTCTAAACCGGCGAAGCTGTCTTGAAAGCTGTGCTTCGTTTTTGACCTCTACCAAATAGGATATCAGTTTTTCACGAAATTCACCGGTTACAAATGTTCTTTGAAGATCCCCGCTTTCATGTAAATCTTTTAAGAATTCAGGATTGCGCGTACAACTTTTGAATACAAAATCACTAAAGGTGAAAACTCTTTTTAGGGAATTAATGAATTCAGAATCATCGGGAAGAGATACATCTGCCTCTTTTGCTGCAGCAAGGAATGCTTCGTATTTTCGTATGGTATCTTCTTTCAGTATCGAGGGTATGGTGGCTGTGAGTTTCATATTCGGCAATAAAGATATCGATACACTTTTAGAAATTCAACCCATTGATTTTAATGGATATCTGGCAATCTTTCTTGAATATCCCTTGACATGTACTTTATTTTACAATAAATTGAAGTCTTCATTAGTTTCATCCAAGCTAATGTCAGAAGCCTTTCTCAAAAGGAAAGTCTCTTGTTTGATGCTTGGCCTAAAGGAACCCCACCCTTCCTTCGAGGTCGTACCTTCCAAGATCCGTAAGATAACCCTTAAAGGTTAAAGAAGGACACCATGAACAAGGTTAAAGTGTTACAGTTTTCACTAAAAAAAGCAAATAAACTAAGCCGCTACTGTTTTTTGTTGAAGCTGACCCATTTATAGTGATTCAACTTTCAACAGCGGCGGTTGTTATGTATGCTTTATATGTGATACTTCATATCATAACAAGCTGATTATTCAATAGCAGGAGAGAAGACCAATGGCCCCAAAAATAGATTTAGATACCCTTATGGAAGTGCTTCCCTACCAAAGGAAAAGAGGAAAATGGAAGAGCCTTCAACTGGACTGGAACAAAGAGTGGGAGCGGTTCGATGCCAAAAATCTTTTTAAGTTTGACCTCGCTGACATTCCAGAAGACAAATTGAAGGCTGCTCGAGAGCGTAAAGAATCCATCCTGGACGGCAACCACGCCGCGCTTTCCGTCCTCACCCGTCTGGTGGACGGACTCTGCGGCTATCCCATAACCCCGTCTACCCCCATTGCAGAGGATTTTGCCAAAGCTGCCTCCCAGGGACAAAAAAATTTGTTCGGCACCGAGCTTATGTACTTTCAGCCCAGTGATGAACTTTCGGCCATTGCAGCGGTGGAGGCCATGGCGTGTCAGGGAGGAAGATATGTGGACAATACCTCTTCCCAGGGGCTGGTATTAAAGACCAAAAACCTCTATTCAGTAGCAGGCAAACGGCTGCCGGCAATTATGACGGTGATGGCCCGGGAAGTGAATAAGGGATCGTTGAGCATTCACTGCGGCCACAACGATTTTTACGGTGTTCGCAATACCGGTTGGGCTCAGCTTGTTTCTGAAAATAATCAGGAACTCCATGATTTGCTGCCAATCGCCTTTAAAACCGCCGAACTGAGGCAAGTCATGCTGCCGTTTATGGTTATCGGCGACGGTTTTATCAAATCCCATGCACTTGAAAACATAAAACTTCTTTCAGACGACTTTCTAAAATATTTTGTCGGGCCGCCGAACCGGCTTTATCAGCCCGATTTTGAACAAAGATACCTCACCGGAACTTTTACCGATACTGACCTGACCATGGAAGGTCAGGTGGCCCAAGATCTTGCCTACCGTTTTGTCAAACGAGGTGTTATCGCTGCCATGAACGTGATGAATCAGATTTTAGGCACCAACCTCAAGATCGTGGAATGCTACCGCACCGAAGATGCCGAAATGGTCGTCGTGGTTCTGGGGTCGGCAGCCGGTGTGCTCAAGGATGTGGTTGATTATTACCGGGATGTGCAAGGCTTGAAAATAGGGGTCGTGCGGCCGGTGTTGTTCAACCCCCCCTGCTATGAGGAAATCGCTTATGGTGTTCGCAACGCCAAGGTCATTACTGTAATGGAAAGAACGGGCATGGTTCACAATCAGCTTCTTCTGGCCGATTTGCAGGTGGCGCTGCAACTGTCCCAAAGAGCCTATCGTGAGGGCAAGGATGAGCATAAACTATACGCCCGGGACGATATGCCCACCCTTTTGCACGGGGTTTACGGATTGGGCAGCAAAGATTTTAACAAGTACGATGCCGCTGCGGTCATTGAAAACATGCGGGCCTGTTTGGAAAGCAGTAGGGACGATTTTATCCGGGACTTTTATTCCGGTGTCGAAGGCCCCTACACCCTGAAACCTGCACCACTTCCGGATTACAAGGACCGGGAGCTGGGTCTGACCTTTATCGGTATCGGCGCCGAAGGCGTTAAAACCGCCCTGGAAACCGCAGCCGTGATCTATGCCGAAGAAAGCTGCAACGGCCAGCGATATATCGAGTCCGGCGCCCGTTACGGCGCCGCCAGAAAGGGTGCTCCGGTATTTATGAATCTTCGAATCAGCGCCAGTCCGATTCGAAATGCCTCGGAACTCACCGAACACGATGTACTGGCCTTTTTCAATGAGAAGTTTCTATCCGGTGAAATTTTAAGAGATTACGTGGGAGGACTGAACCAAAACGGACTCCTTGTGATCAACAGCGCCAGAACCGCAGATGAAATCCTCAAAACGTTCCCCGTTGAAATGCATCAGCGTATTACCGATAAAAATATCAAGGTGATTGCAGTAAACGCCACTCAGGCCGCCTTGAAACATCTTAAGAAAAATTTGCCCGGCGCAGTCATGCTGGGTCTTATCAACAAAGAGACGGGAATTTTTACGCCCGAGGATTTTGAAGCGAGATTTACAAGCATCATGAAAGAAAAACTGGGGGCCAAAAAAGGATTTGAGATCATCGATTCCAATGTCGCCCTGTTAAGAGAAGGTGTTGAGAAGGCCTCAACCGACCCCATCGAGGGAATCTGTTCGTTTGCCGCAGCATCCGAAAATCAGGGTCCATCGGCGGCGATTAAACCAGAGGATTTCGCCCAGGTTACGGGTGCCGCCGGCCTTCCGTTTGTCATGACTGAAAAGGACGAAATGGGAACCATTAAGCCGGTAAATCTGATAGACGATTTTCAGGAAACCTTTCGTCAGGAAATGGTTAAGCCGATTATGGAGGGGAAAAAGGTCCCCTGGGACCGGTTTATTCCCGTGGTGCCATCCGGAACCAGTCAATATAAGGATGTGAGCTTCATCGGTTCCCAGCTTCCAATCTGGAATGCCGAAAAATGTATCGCCTGCGGCATGTGCGCAGTATCGTGTCCGGATTCGGCGATCCATTCCACGATCACGGACAAGTCTGTCCCCGAAGGAGCGGCTGGCTATTTCAAGGTCTTCAAAAAACCTCCCAAGGGAATTCCCTGGAAGCGTTTTGCATTAAACATTAACGCCGTTGTCGATCGATGCAAAGGCTGCGGGGTCTGTGCTCAAGTCTGTCCGGTGGACGCTTTTAAAATGGTTGACAAGACACAGATAACTGAAGCGGATTTTTTCCCCGAAAAGTACCATTCTCTTGACAACACCTATGATGCAGCCCAATATGTGGACCGGATGCCGCTCAACCACCAGGTACTTTTTGTCTTTTCAAAACTGTATCCTGGCAAGCACACCCTTTGTCCCGGCTGTGGTGAAGGAACCATCAATCTTTTAACCTTTTATGCTCTGGAAAGTCTGCGCAACAGCCCCAAGGGAATCGAAACGTTTTACCAGGGACTCAAGGTTCTCTCGGATAAGAACCGGCGGGCCATCGAGCATATGATCGATCGTGGATTTACCATTTACAACATCAATGCCACCGGATGCAATGAGGTCTCGGAACTGGTCAATCCTTTCAATGCCCGGATTTACCAGGCAGGTCACTACGGTTTTGGCACCGCGTCGGCTGCAGCCTTAGGATCCAAGTTTGCCCTGGATCAGGCATATGCCAACGGCTTCAACGATGTGTTGACCAAAATCATTGTGTTTGCGGGTGACGGCGCCATTTACGACATCGGTAACGGTCCCTTCAATTATGCCCTGGGCGAAAATTTCGATATTACCTGGGTGATTTACAACAACGAAGGTTACATGAACACCGGTGCACAGAAATCCGGTGCCACACGCTTTGGGTGTGACCGTTCGACCTCACCCATAGGTTCCAGATTTGCAGGGAAAACTACGCTCCATCGACGTATTGTGAGTCAGGCCACAGCCATTTCACATGTCTATTCGGCCAAACTTACCGTGGATAACCCTTTTTACGCCATTAAAATACTGAAAGAGGCTATCGCCTACTGTGGTCCCTCGGTGGTAGAATTTTTCTCTTACTGCTCACAGGGTCAACAGAGCCATGACTGGGCAGGACCATTGGTATCCAGGATGATGAATGAGGCCAGAAACTGGCAGATCCAGGTAAGAAGACCGTTCCAAAAACTCGATATTTCCGCCAACCCGGAGCCGGACCAGGTGTTTCCAACAAAAGGGAAATCCTTTAAAAAAGGTGTCAAACGAGAACCGGCGACCTTCCACGATGTGGTCGGCATGTTGGGCCAGTTTAGCCGACATATCCTGTCCCAAGAGGAGGATGTCATTCCCGAACTGATTGAAGTCAATGAGATGGTATCCCTTTTCAGGTGGATCCGCAACCAATGCTTGGCTGGTTACCGGGATGCCATGCCCACGGAAGAGGAAGTTGAACGAATTATTACGGAACGATACAGGTATTAGAATCAAACACGGGGGGTTATCAAACCTTCCCGAGACATATGGAAAAGTGACATATTGAAACAATCGGATAATGGTTTCGATGAAAAGAAAAAAAGTGGCGATGGAAGACCGGGGGAATAAATCTTTTACTCATATGGACCTGGCGTGAAAGAAGACCGGATTCTTTTTTAAATAAGGCGCCGGTTGAAGCCACCGGTTCTGATATCCGTCGTAAAACCATTTATCCGGAAACCCTCGGCGTCTCCGAAAGGAAGGATTTTCCGCCCATTGGATGAGATCCAGGTATGCCTGGTGAATTTTTCTGAATGTGTCGCTATCTCCACCTAAATCAGGATGGTGTTTTTTTGCCTGCAGCCGGTAGGCACGTTTAATGATTTTTTTCAGTTCAGGAGAATTCAACTGTGATTTACCGAGCTTAAGGCATGTTAGTGATGTTTTTTTTATAACGGGGATCTTAAACTCCACAGGTATGACTGGACAATTTAACCGCTTTTGACTTTTGGCTCTTTCAAGCAGATATCGCGTGGCCAGATAGTGCCGATTCGTCTTTTTTTTCTCTTCCCACCACTCATTCCCTAACATATCCGACATGCTGGTGTAATCTTCGGCAGGCTTTTTGCCTGAAGAACGCGGATAGATGAAGCTGAAGATTTCTTCGGTATCATAGGGAAGAACATCCAACACAATTAACATGTCTGTAAAATAAAACGACCCATAGCGTGTATTTAGTGCTTTGAGCAATCCTGTCCTCATATCAAGCGTATATCGCAATTTCTGACGGCAGTCGATAGAGCAATACTTTCGCTTGCCCATATCTTCAGTCGTACCGCATGACAGGCATCTGTTATTCTTCCAGTAATCTGAACCGGATTTGTTGTTATTTTTTGAGTGTCTGGACATAAAATTAATATTTATGGTTCTTCTCCAATTAAATTGGAGAAGAGGGTCCAAGGATTCGATGTTTTATTTTCTAATTAGTGTCCATTCAGAAATAAGGATTTTTGTTTAATATCAAGGCATGCGAAAAAAATAACCACAGGCAATGTGTAATATTCCGAGGATTATTTTTTGAGCATAACCCCAGAGGAATAGGCTCCGCATTCCACAGGGCAAGCGCAGAGACTCGTCCGCCTCCGGCGAATTGGACAAAAAGACCATTTATGGATGGACACTATTTAATATATCCCCATTGCACCAGCCGCTGATATGCATATTTTGCCTTATCTCCCTGATTGACGACCTTGAGGTATCGATAGTACTTATCGGCTGATTCTGAAACTCGATTCATCTTTTCTAACGACAGCCCCTGATAAAACGTAATATTCGGATTTCCGGGCAATATTTTTTCATAGGTTTTAAAATCTTCATAGGCTGAACCATACTGTTTTTGATTCATGTTGACAAATCCGGCAAGATAATGAGCCTGGGCTTCTTGCGGATATACTTTTCTGGCTTTTTTGACATACCGATCGGCTTCTGAATACTTTTCCCGAACCATTTGGCATTTGGCCATCATGACAAGTCCGGCATAATCGTCCGGCGCCTGCTTTAATGCTTTTTCAAAATAGGTTTCGGCCTCATCATATTTTTCCCCGCCCATAGCGCGTTCACCCTTTTGCATGGCCTGGATGGCCCCCTTCATTGCCCGAAGTTTTGCTGTGTGATCCATATAACGTTCGCGATAAAAGGGAAGGTCTTGGGCATGTCGGTATTTTGTTTGGACAGTTTTCACGGCAGTACCGTAACGTTCATCACTCATGGGATGTGTTGAAAACATCAGTTCTATGGCGCTGGGTTCATGTTTTGACGTACTTCTTAGCATATCCATCAACCCCACGAACCCATTGGGGTTATAACCGGCTTTAACCATATATTCCAATCCCAGCGCATCTGCCTGACGTTCATTGTCACGACTGTAATGCGCAAGAAGTGCACCGGCGCCAAGCATGCCCAGTTGAGATGCCAGGCTGCCAAGGCCGGCACTTTGAGTCCCGGCGATGGTCGCAATTCCCCCGACCAGGGCATTGGTGAGCATGCCTTTAGACATCTGTTCGGCGGTATGTCGCGCATTGACATGTCCCATTTCATGTCCTAACAGCGCTGAAAGTTCTGCCTCATTTCTAAGTTCGATCAGAATTCCTCGGGTTGCAGCGATGCTCCCACCAGGAAAAGCATAAGCATTCACATAGGCAGCGTTTACCCCTCGAAACGAATATGGCATATGGGGTCGATGGGTCAGGGCAGAAATCTTTTTGCCGGTTTGATTGATATAATTATTCAGATTCTTATCCTGAATCGAACCATAATCTGTAGAAAATTGATAGGGAGAGTTTTGCCTGTCAATCTCAATTTCCTGGTCTTCAGATACCAGCATGAGTTGAGATTTTCCGGTAACAGGATTCGCCGCACAGCCAAGCAAAAATCCGGCTGCAGATGCTGAAGTGACCCACAAAAACTGTCGACGGGTTATTCCATACGGTGTCGGAATATGTACCGAGCTGTTTTTCATATCTGTTCTCTTTATGCCTATATAGTGTCTATATGATTTCAAAATGAACACAATGGGTGTCCAATTCAGAAATGAGCAATTTTTGTTCTGATCAAGGCCGCACAAGGATTTTCGGTGAGGCGTACGTCTGTACGCCGTAGCGGAAACCCGCGGAGAACGCCGATCAGGACAAAAAGGGCCATTTATGGATGGACACTACCTGATGTTTCTCTCCTTTTTTATAGTCTCATAGGCTTCCTGAATTTCACGGAACTTGTCATTTGCAAATTTTGTAAACTCCTCGGGAAGACCCTTTGATGCGATCTTGTCAGGATGATAGTCTGATACAAGTCTCCGGTATTGTTTCTTTATATGTTCATTTGAATCATTACTGTTACATCCGAGAATCGCATAGTACTTTTCAACATCTTGAATATATTTGGATTTAAATCTTCTGTATTTTTCATCATCGAAATTGAATATCCTCACAGCAGACAAGATGAGCTTTTCTTCACTCGAACTCAGTGCTCCGTCGGCCACGGAAACTCGGATCAATATATCGATCATCAGGTCGAGCATCTGGTATTGTTCCCGAAACTGGCTGTAAAACTGAGCGGCAAAATCATCGAAACTGTTCGGAGATTCAATGGCTGTATGAAAAATATTAGTTGCAAGGCTTCGGCTTTCAGGATTCAGATTCAAATCGTATATCATGAATTTTTCAACCGCGTCTATTTCTTCCCTGGACACCTGACCGTCTGCTTTGGTGAGTTTTGCCAGCATTGAAAACGCTGCAACGAAAAAAGTAAACTGCGCTTCTTCTCCTGCTGAAAGACGGGCGCCTTCGTCAATGTAAACCGTCTGAGCATTGGAATCAAATGCATGGCCCAGCGCTGCGCCTGCAATTGCTCCTAAAGGACCGGCCATGGCGAATCCGATGGTCCCTCCGATGATTTTACCGAGCATACCCATCAATATCTCCTTTATTATTTAGTATCCATCCATAAATGGTCTTTTTGTCCAATTCGCCGGAGGCGGACGAGTCTCTGCGCTTGCCCTGTG
>JASFGF010000015.1:0-18198 GCA_050123915.1 Desulfobacterales bacterium
GGAAAAATGCGGCTATTTTGTATATTTTTAGGATGATCGTCGGCCTTTGATACCTTGCAAATATCTGCAATTACTATGATTTGTGATATGTTATTATGATATCACGAAATTATGCCTTGCTTTATTTCCTGAATAACCGGCCATGATTCAAAATCCGCCAAATTGACAGATATCAAATTGGAACTGTAAATATCAAGCAAGGATCGTTTTCAAATATCTTTTTCAAATTGCACAATGTGATGGTGTAGGATTATATCGTGACTGCAATTTGGTAATTGGATGATTAAATCTTAGTTTATGCACATAAAAGGCGATGATCTTTGAGCTTATTGGACTCGGATCGGTTTTTTCTTGACCATTGTTATCTCAAGATCATCGAGTGTACATTTTGCTGCGGAGATTAAGTTATGTTGCTGCTTCTTCCTCTTCCGGAATTATAATTTGCAGGGTATTTACCCTGTGGTTTGCACGCCTGTAACCCATCATCCCTATTCCGGTCATCGCTAGGCTTATCAACGCAAGACCACCGTCGAAAATAGACCACCAGGAAAGACCGAATATGCGGAAGAAAGCAATGCTCAGTGTAAAGAACGCCAGTCCGGTGCGAATGAGAGCCAGAAATGTCCTTCCCTGAGCCAATGCGGTACGTATGTTTGAGAAGACTGTGCGGGTGCCTGCCAATTCTGTACGCTTTTCTGAAAAGCGTGTGCGATTGGCGGCCATTTTATTGCGCTGTTCGGCGAGGCCGGTCCTTGATCGTGAAAAATCCGTACGTAAGACGGATAAATTCGTTCTTTGACCGGCGAGGCTGGTTCGTTCATGAGACAGTTGGGTGCGAATATCGGAGAGTTCATTGGATTTTGTGGAAAGACATGTTTGTTCACGGGCGAGAGCGGTTCGCTCCTTTGCCATGTCGGTCCGTTGCCCTGCGAGGGTATTGGTGACAGCGGTATGTTCCAGCAAATCCGAGGCTGCTTTTGTTTGTTTTTTTTCCAGATCATGGATGGATCTGTCTATTTCTGTGTCCATCTGTTGAATATTCACCGTTTGAACCAGCAACGCGTGAATGGCTTTTAAAGTTGATGTGATCTGTTCGTTATATTTGTTTTCATCCATTGCATTCTCTTTCCGCAGGCGCTTTGGCCAGTTTGTCGAGAATCCTGACTGCTATATACCCGTGTTTATTGACATCTTCTTTCAAATCTTCGCGAGAAATGCAGCGAATTCATGTTTTATTATAGAAACAGTTCACCAGCAAACGAACACCGGACATGGTTCTCCTTGAGATAAAAATAACCGGCATCGGACAGCCACCTATGCGCTTTCGTTGATCAATATCTTCCGGTTGTCAAGAATTTGGTAGATCTGCAAAAGCGCCTCATTTTGCGTCTCAAGATGATCCATAACCGCACGGATTTCTTCTTCTGCTTTTTGGTTGATAATATAGTCGTTGTGAGCTTCTAATCGGTCCCTCTCCGCTTGCCGATTTTGACTCATCATGATGATAGGCGCCGTATAAGCCGCTTGCGTCGAGAGGACGAGATTCATCAAAATAAACGGATACGGGTCCCAGTGACGAATGACGGCTGCGACATTCAAAATAACCCACATGGTCAAGAGGATGGACTGAACAATGATGAATGGCCACGAGCCAACAATATTGGCGATCCTATCCGAGGCGCGCTGTCCGAGGGTGAGCTGTTTCTCAAAAGCCTCATTGACATTTTTGATCGGCGGATGGCTATGTTCGAAAGGTTTGGGAAAATGTAGTTTTGTCATTCGATTCACCTCCTCTTATGAAAGAATTAAATGCTCAGACCTGCCCACCGACTTCGTCAGAGCATACTTATATCTGCAGTTTGAGGCCAACTTCGATTACACGCTCGGAAGGAATGTCATAAAAGACGGCTGCTTCTGCGGCATTGCGGACCATAAAAGTAAAAATTTTCTTTTCCCATCGGCGAAAACCGGAAGTTTCTTCCACTGACAGAAGCTGGCGGCCGAGAAAGAAGCTGGTATTTTCCAATTTGAATTCAAGGCCTTTTTCCCTTGCAAGTGATAGAATATTGTTGATGTTCGGGTTTTCCATAAACCCATAACAGGCAACGACTTTAAAAAAACCTCCTCCCAGTTTGGTTACTTTTAATTTTTGATCGTTGGGAACACGCGGCACTTCCGCTGTTGAGAAGTGCAGAAAAAGGATCTCGGAATGGAGTACTTTGTTATGGTTTAAATTGTGCACAAGAGCAGCCGGTACAATACTCGGATTCCCGGTGAGATATACAGCCTGACCATTGACACGGTAGGGCGGGTTGTCAGAGAGGGTCTGTTGGAGTTCTTCAAATGTCATAGATTGAGCTTTCATACGAATAGCCAGAAGCGTGCGTCCTTTTTTCCAAATCATCATCAGCGTAAATACGGCACCACCAATCACCAGGGGAAACCAGGCGCCGTGAAAAATTTTGCTGAGATTGGCGCTGAAAAAAGAGAGATCGACCATCAGAAAAAAAGCTGCCGGAACGCCTGCAATAAGGCGGTTCCATCCCCATCTTTGGCGGGCCACTGCATAGAAGAGTATGGTAGAAATCAACATGGTCGAAGTCACCGCAACACCGTAAGCGGCGGCGAGTTTACTGGAGGATCGGAACCCGAGAACCAGGGCAATGGTGGCTGCCATCAGCAGCCAGTTCACCGGCGCCACATAAACTTGTCCCATATACTTGGCAGATGTATGGACGATATTGAGTCTCGGAAGATAACCGAGTTGAATCGCCTGGCGGGTCAATGAAAAGGCCCCCGAAATGACGGCCTGTGATGCGATAATGGTGGCCACGGTCGCCAGGATTACCATCGGAATTATCGCCCAACGAGGAACCAGTGCATAGAAGGGATGGTGGGTTTCGGAAGGAACTCTGAGAAGAAGAGCACCTTGTCCGAAGTAGTTGAGCAACAGCGCTGGAAAAACCAGTGCAATCCAGGTCATGCGGATCGGTAGTTTTCCGAAGTGCCCCAAGTCAGCATATAGTGCTTCAGCGCCTGTAACTACCAGAAAAACGGCCCCCAGAACAATAAACCCTTGCAAACCGTTTTTCTGCAGAAAACTGATTCCATACCAGGGATAGATGGCATTGAGAATCTGGGGGTTCTTAATGATTGACCGTATACCAAAGGCTGCGATAACGACGAACCATATCATAATAACCGGTCCGAAAAGTGAACCCACCCGCGCGGTACCGCGGTGTTGAATAAAGAAAAGACACGCCAGGATTACGACGGTGAGCGGAATCACATAGGGCTGTAATGCATGAGTAATCATCTGAACCCCCTCTACTGCACTTAGCACGGAAATCGCAGGTGTAATCATACCGTCACCGTAAAGTAGCGATGCGGCGAAAAGACCGATAGTCACCAGGATTAGGCTGCTCTTATTTTTCTGCATTTTTTCTTGATGCAGCAACGCTGTCAAAGCGATTACCCCGCCTTCTCCATTATTGTCGGCGTTGAGGATGCACATCAGATACTTTATGGTGACGATAATGATCAAAGACCAGAGAATCAGTGACAAGACCCCCAAAATATTGTTCGGCGTTACGGCTATACCGTATTTTCCGTGAAAGGCTTCACGAACAGCATACAACGGGCTGGTCCCAATATCCCCGAATACAACTCCCAAGGCGGCCAGAGAAAGTTTAACCAGATGGGGTCTGCGGGTCGTTCCCCGGTTTTTCCGTGGAGGGGAATGCGCCGATGAATCCGGTGCATTATCTGTTTGCCTAAGCACAGATGCTGTTTCACCGGATAGGCTCTCTATGATGGGTTCTATCCTTTTCATTTAAACCTATCTCCTAAGTTGAGCCTGGGTAATGAAACGGTATGATTTGTCTTCCTGTAATTTTTCTATAGATCGCTTCAATGGAAAAAGCTGCTGTCAGCATGATACACAGGAGCCAGAGCTTTGAAGGTGTGCTTTCATAGATCCGGCATATCAAGGCGCCGAAGGCTGTCATGCACGCAATGGCGCCGATGGCGGAGATCCAGATCTGGCTGTTGGTTTCGTGACGCAGGCGCACATTGGCCGCATTTACAGCCGCAAAGATAAGCAGGAAGCCGGCACTTCCCATCAAGGAAATACTGGATAGATCTAAAAAATTAGACGCCAGCAGCGTCAGAATTGAAGTAATTAGCAGGCCTTCCACCGGTCGATTCCAGATTTTATGCTCCAGTACTGCCGGCAGCTCTCCGTCTTTGGCAATGATGTAGCTGATCCGGGCAGCTCCATAGAGTGTAGCGTTGATCGCGGAACCCGTTGACAGCAAGGCGGCGATGGCAATCAAGGTGTATCCGGTATTACCTAAAAACGGTTTGGCAGCTTCGGCCAAAGCATAGTCTTTTGCGGCGACGATCTGACTGATGGGTAAATTTCCTGCAGTGACCATGGAAACCAATACATAAAGAAAAATCACAAATCCTACCGAAGAATAATACGCCTTGGGCAACGTTCGTTGAGGCTCTTTGACATCTTTCGCAGTATTGGCAATCAGTTCGAATCCTTCATAGGCCAGGAAGATAATCATACCTCCTGCGAATAGTGATACAGGCTTCGCCCAGGTGCTCGGCGCCAGAAGGTGGAATTTAATACGGACGATGCCAAAAGCGATGAACACGAACAGTATAGTTACTTTCATTCCGACGATCCAAACTTCGGATTTTCCAACCGCTCTGGCGCCCATGATATTGAGGATGGTTAATAAGACGACCACCGTGCTTATCAGGACATGTTTCCATATCGCTTGGGTAGCGACCGGGAAAAATATTTTTCCATAACTTCCGAACGCGTATGCATATAAAGACAACATGATAATGTAACTCAGCCAAAGCAGCACATTGAGTCCGCCGGTCACCATTCCTGAACCAAATGCCTGGTTCAAAAATTCAACCGTCCCCCCCTGACTGGGGTAGGTGACGGATAATCGGACATAGGCATATGCGGTCAGCATTGCAATCAGTCCGGAAATAAAAAATGCAAGTGGTACCCCACCTTCGGCCATCTGAACGGCCAGGCCGAGGACCGCAAAAATCCCGCCGCCCACCATGCCGCCGATTCCGATGGATACAACTGACCAGTAACCGAGATTTTTCATTTCGTTTCCTTTTCTCGTGCTCGGGGACCCAGGATATCAAGGATATCATTTTCGTCTATTTTTTCTTTTTCCAAAAGGATGTGCGCCATATTCTCGAGCTTATCCTGCTTTTTTAAAAGAATCTGTTTGGCATCTTCGTAACATGCTTTGATGATCTCCTGCGTTTCTTCATCGATGATTTCTTCAAGTTTCTCTGAACGATGCTGAAGCATCGGACCTTGACCGAGAAATGGATTCTGGTTTTTTTCCACAAGGGATAAGTTGGGTGCATGCCTACTCATACCGTACACGGTAAGCATGTTTTTTACGATATCCGCCACTTTTTCAAGATCGTTGGAAGCGCCTGTGGAAACTTCACCGAACACCAGTTCTTCTGCTGCCCGACCGGCCAACAGCCCCTTGATTTTTCCGAGCAATTCGGATTGAGACATTAGAAAACGATCTTCCAGAGGAGTTTGCAGCGTGTATCCCAGTGCGCCGATGCCGCGGGGAATAATGGAAACCTTTTGTACCGGGTCAGCCCCGGGAGTCAAGTGTCCGACGATGGCATGCCCGGATTCGTGATAGGCAACCACCTCTCGCTCATGGGGATTGATCAGCTTGTTTTTCTTTTCCAGACCGGCGATGACCCGTTCGATGGCATCCTGGAAGTTATGATGGGAAACAGTATTGCTCCCTTCACGGGAGGCCAGCAAAGCGGCTTCGTTGCAGACATTGGCGATTTCCGCCCCGGCAAATCCGGGTGTTTCAGCAGCCAGCCTGTGAAAATTTACATCATCATCTAGACTGAGGTCACGGGTGTGTACCACGAATATGTCTATGCGTCCGGTGAGATCCGGCCGGTCTACCAGAATCTGGCGATCGAACCGTCCGGGCCTCAGTAAGGCCGGGTCGAGAACTTCGGGTCGATTGGTGGCGCCCATGATGATAATGCCCACTTGAGGATCGAAACCATCCATTTCTGTGAGCAATTGATTGAGCGTGTTTTCGCGCTCATCGTTGCCACCCATATAAATACCCTGAGATCGGTTTTTTCCCACAGCATCCAGTTCGTCGATGAATATGATGCACGGTGCCTTGGTTTTAGCATCCTTAAACAAATCCCTTACCCTGGCGGCCCCTAAACCCACGAACATTTCTACAAAATCCGATCCGCTCAGGTTGAAAAAGGGAACGCCTGATTCCCCGGCCACTGCCCGGGCCAGAAGTGTCTTACCCGTTCCGGGTGGGCCCACCAGCAGTATACCCTTGGGGAGCTTGGCACCCAGCCGGGTATAGCGGTCCGGTTCCTTCAGAAAGGAAACGACTTCTTTGACCTCTTCCACTGCTTCGTCGACACCGGCCACGTCTTCGAAAGTGACCTTCTGAGACGGATCAACCGCATAAATTTTGGCCTTGTTCTTGCCCAGGTTTAAAAAGTTGCCGCCGCTACTACCCATTCGGCGAACAATAAAGCTCCAGAGAAGAAAAAAGAGCCCGAAAGGAATAATCCAGTTGGAAATAAAATGAGAGAGCCAATGGGATTCGATCTTTCCACGGTAATCGATTCCGTGGCGTTGAAGATCCGGTAGAAGCTTTGGGTCTTCCAGTGGTACCACCATAAATTGGCGATCACGTTCCTGTTGACGCTTACCTTTCAATTTGTTGAAATTCAGATACCAGGGTGTATGTTTTTGATGGGGTGTAAAATTGAATGGTTCTTCGGAAGCGCCGGGGTCAGTTTTGGGTGTGCCGGCTGCATGAGGCCCCTTCTTCAAGCCGTAGATTCGATCCGGCTCAATGATCACGCTTTGGATCTTGTCCGTCCGGATTAAGTCTTTAAACTTGCTGTAAGGAATTTCCTTGACAGCCGTCCCCGAAAAAAAGATCGTTTCCAGAAACAGTATCAATGAAAAAATCATTAAGTAATAGCCTAGGGAAAATTTTTTTCGATTTTCCATGTTGCCCTCTCTTTAATCTGTATGTTTCATAACCCTGAGCAGCTAAAGCCTAAAGTGCATATAAAGTTTTTAATCTGTGTTTCAGTTGACCATCACCCGGATATACCCGGTTTGGCCGGTTCGGTGATCCAGCACCAAGAATTGAACCCACTGGTGTGGCTTCAGTGATTCAACGAGGTTAACGAAACGTTGCACGTCGCTCACGGGTTGACCGTTGACGGCGAGGATAATATCGTTGACTTCGAATCCAGCCCTTCCCAGAAGTCCGTCGGTTTGCAGTGATTTTATGGCAGCCCCCTTCGATCCTTGCAATCCATATTCCTTATCTTCCTTTTCAGTCACCGGCCGCATAACCACACCCAGCCTCTTGTTCAAAGAAGCAGCCAGTTTTTTTATAGCATCCCGAAGATCACCGATCTTTATTTTAAAGTCCCGGGATTTTCCTTTTCGCATAACGGTCAGGGTGATTTCCTGTCCGATGGATGTATTGGCCACCTGATTTTGCAGGCTCGATGCATCCGGGATTTCTTCACCTTGATACGCTGTCACCACGTCGTTTTTTTGAAGGCCGGCTTCACTTGCAGGGCCTCCTTTAACCACTTCAGCAATGAGGGCGCCTTTGGAAACATCGAGCTTCATTGACTTTCGCAGATCCGGCGTTAAGTCCCGGATACTTACTCCCAGCCAGCCGCGTTCCACCTTGCCGTTCTTGATGAGCGCATCGGCAATGTGAACGGCCATGTTGCTCGGAATGGCGAATCCGATCCCTTCGAATCCACCGGATTCGGATACGATGGCAGCGTTGACCCCGATGACCTTTCCTTGCAGATTCAGCAGGGGACCGCCACTGTTGCCCGGATTGATGGCTGCGTCGGTCTGCAAATAATCCTGGTAACTGCTCGGGTCCAGAATGCCGCGGCGATGTTTGGCGCTGATGATTCCCTGAGTGACGGTCTGGTCCAGACCCTGCGGGGCACCAATAGCCACAACCCAGTTGCCGACGTTCATTTCGTCCGAATCGCCGAAAGTCACATAAGGCAGCTTTTCGTCAGCCTTGATCTGGATGACGGCAAGATCTGTCTTTGGATCGGTGCCCACGAGTTTGGCCGGGTAGCGCTGTCCGTCAGCCAGCAACACTTGGATCTCATTTGCACCGGCGACAACATGATTGTTGGTCAGTATATGCCCCTTGGCATCCATGATCATGCCGCTTCCCAATCCTTTAAGTTCACGTTTGAATTTGCGGGGCATACGATGGGGAACGTCGAAGAAATAGTGAAAGAACGGGTCGTTCTCAAACGGGAGAAACGGATTGTTCACTTCCTGACGCTGGGTAACCTCAATGTGTGCCACGGCCGGAATTGTTTCCTTGGCAACCTTGGCGATGGCGGTACTCAGATCGACGGCTGACGGGTTGGCATTCAACGGCATAACGGCCTCCACAATTGGATTCTCGACGGCCGGCGGTTTGCCATTCTCTGACACGCCGGCGGTAGCCGTTGGGTTTTGGGTTGTCGTTGAATTGTCAGATTGTGACTGACATTGGGTCAGTCCCAAAGATAATACCAAGATGAAAAAGAAAAACAAAGAATGCATTGTTCGAGTATGTTTGTTAACCATTTTATCCTCCTAAAAATTTAGATGTGTTAAATATAACCCTGATCAATCAAAATTCCGGAACGATTAAGATATCTTAAAGTTTGTATCTTTTCGTTTCAGTTATTATCATTCTAAGCATATTTAAAAAAATCGGTATAAGTCTCCTTCTGATTTTCCTGTAGGAAATTGCGGGAACTTGCTGTCGGTGTGTGTCCTACAACCATCGCAGAGACTGCCGTGACCAAAGAAAAGCCTGTCGATGTTTTAGGCAAAAGTGCTTTTGCGTGTGATCAGTCCGGCCAGAAGAACCGCCAAGATGCCGGTGGTGAAGATGCCGTCAAAGGTTCCGGCACCGCCGATTGAAGCTATGGGTGCTCCCAGACCTTGTATTTTGGCGAGATTCAAAAGATCTGCGCCGATCAGTGTTCCGAGTGTGCCGGAAATGTAAGCTAAAGCGGGTGCATACCTCATGGAAAGCAGCATCGCCACTATCGCGGCCGTCACAAGAGGGACCAAGACGGGTTCGGCGATACCCACTCCCGGAACCGGATAAGCCAACCAATGAACGATTACAGACACGACAGCCACTCCGATCAGAGCTGTGCTGAAAAGTTGATTTTTGAAAATTAGGTAAATGCAAAGAATTGTAGGAATAACGGCGCCGCCGACATTGACGGCGATAACGGTTCCCGGCCATTGGGTGACGGTGGGAATGACATACGGAATACCGAAAAAAGTCACTTGACCAGCGGATCGAATGATTTCCGGAGGCAATCGGTATATGGGGATGTTGATATAGCTGCCCCAAAAACACATGAGCAGCAGCAAAAATATGTAGCGCCGGTTAATGCCGATGGTCTGGTAAGCATATCCGAGAATGCCCACTTCAACCATGATGACCAAAAATATAAAAAGAAAAAAGAGAATTAACAAAAACGGCAATGTCAATGGGAAATAATGCAACATGGTTTACCTCATATAATGATCTTGAACAAAGATCCTAATTTTTTTATGGACACAACCTGCTTGCTGTTTAACGCTGCGTCGGACCTTCTGTGACCTGGACCAAGCCTTTGGTCCGCAGCCGTCTGGCAAAGGCCGATCTGACCTGTTCTGCCGTCAGTGCCATATAATGTTGTGCGGCTCGGGTCGGTTCGTCGAGGGGTAGGTCCAGAACGGATCGGTGGATAAATCCCCGGGCAATGGCTCCCAAGCTTGATTCGGCCAAAGGAATTTCACGCAATAACAACGATTTTGCCCGCTGAAACTCGCTGGGGCTAACCGGTTGAGTTTGCATCATTTTTAAATTGTGTTCTACGATGGCACGTGCCCGAGCTACATTATTTGCGTCACAGGCGTAAGTTACTGTGTAGCTGGATCGAGTTTTTCCGGCCTCCAGATCCACACCAACATGATAAACCAGTCCGGTTTGCTCGCGCAGGTCCCGGTAGAGACGTGTGGCATAAAACCCGCCGCCCAGAACGTGATTGCCCAGATTGAGGGCATAGTAGTCCGGATTAGAACGGGTCAGACCCAGGGTTTCGGCCAGTACAACCTGATCCTGAAGCCGGCTGTTATCTGGTACGTGGGTAGTACTTGGAATGTTTGGTGGTACCGGCGGAAGAAGAAGGTTCGGTTTTTGCCCGGTGGCTTTCCAGGTGCCGAAGTATTTGCTTATGACCGACTCGGCCTTTTCGGGAGTCACATTTCCGATCACGACGATGATGGTCTCATCAGGCCGCATAACTGTGGAATGGTAATTTCGGACATCCTCAGGCGTCAATGCAGCAACGGTATCCGGTGTGGCCCAATGAAAGGTCGGATCGTTTCGGGGGAACAATGCGGTTTTCAGCGCCCGGTGGGTCAGTTCATCGGGGCTTTGTTCTCGGCCAGCGGCTATGGCTTTGACCTGGCCTTGGACGATTTTGAATGCAGGATCCGGCAGGGCGGGCTCCAGCAGGTTGTCTGACAGCAACTGCACACCCCGATCGAAATGATCCGTCAGAACCTGCAAAGAAAAATCTGTTCCCACGGAAACGTCTGCAGCGATCTCATCCAGGGCTTTTTGATAGGCCTTCCGATCCAGTGTCATGGTGCCGTAGTCATAGAGTCCGTCCAGAACTTCGTCGATGCCTTCCTTGCCGTGAGGAATTTGCAAGTACGGATTGTTCTTAACATGCCCGTATACGCTCACCGTATGGCTGATGAATTCAGGTTGAACAATCAGCTTGATCCCGTTGGGCAGTTCTTTTACCACGGGATTGAGCGTTGAAGTTGGAACTAACAGACGATTCAATGCCTTATTCGCCCATTTTGGCAGCACAACATCGCTGCTCTGGGGCAATGTAATCGTTTCTTTGCTGCTGTAGCTTTGAGCGGATGAAGGTTTTTCTGAAGCTTCGGGTGTGAGGATCGCCACCACAGCATGGTCCAAATCCAGGTAGCGGCAGGCCACCCGATTCACATCGGCTGCGGATATACGAGAGATGGCCTCCAGGTCATCTTCAGGGGACTGACGGCCTTCTACCGCCAGTGCCTGGGACCAGGCCATGGAAAACCCAAACACCGAGTTTTTCTGAAATTCCGCGGTTGCCAGTTCCCTTCGTTTTGCCGCTTCCACCAGATCCGCCGGAAACCCGTTTTTTACATAGTCGCGCAAAACGGTACGGAGATTTTTTTGCACGTCATCGACCCGGCCGTCTTTGGGAAATGCTGCGACGGCATACCCCAAACCGGCCTTGGAAAATGTATCCATATGAAAACTCGTATCCAGCGCTTTTCCTTCGGCAGCCAATTGATACAGGTCTCCGCGGGGACTGTTCATGACATCGGCAAGGACTTGGGAAGCCGCGAAATCCGGACTGTCATAACCCGGGAGTCGAAATGCGATGATGAATAATCCATAGGGAAGATCGCTTTTTAGCTGAATGGTTTCAGGGGTTATGGGTTCTAAACGGACTTCTGATCGTTCGGGTATCTTCTTGGCAGGGATATTGCCGAAACGGTTTTTGATCAGCGCGAGCGCATGTTCGGGTTGAACGTCTCCCACAATGATCAAGGTCGCATTGTTGGGAGTATACCAGGTGTCATAAAATTTTTTGAGCATGGGTCCGGTAGTTTGCTCGAATGAGGCGTGGGTGCCCAAGGCATCGTGGGCATATGGCGAACCTTTAAACATTGCAGCCAGAAGCCGGGTGTAGAAGATATATTCGGGGCTGGAAAGATCCTGGGCCACCTCCTGTTCGATGGCTCCCCGTTCCCGGTCCCACAGTTTCTCACTGTCAAGCACACCTCTCATACGAATGGCTTCGATGTGCAGGGCGATGTCCAGATATTGCGAGGGCACACTGAAAAAATATTGAGTAACCGATTGCTGGGTGTCGGCGTTAAACATCCCACCCATGGCTGCGGTAATATTGGCGAGCTGACCGGCCGATAAACCAGGATTGCCGCGAAACATCATGTGTTCCTGGGCATGTGCCATACCGGGAAACCCATTCGGTGCTTCGTTGGAACCCACCTTGTAATTGACAACAGTGGCCACCACCGGCGCAATGGGATTGCGTACAATAACTACCCGCAGTCCATTGGCCAAAGTAGCGCGTGTCACGGTCTCCTCGGTATTCTTATGGCCGACGGCTTCTGAAATTCCGGGTGTCAACCCTAAAAGGACGACAATAATCCCAAGCAACACGGAATTCCAAATCATTATTTTCCAGAAGCTATTTGATTCCTGGATGGTTAATCTCATTATTATCTCCCCCTTCTTAAGGATTTCCGATTTCAGAAAAGTGAATGGCCCAGCTTCTGACTCACATTTTCGCGAGTCAACGGAGCTTCAAAGGTCAGGCTCTGAATCCATTAAAGTTTCAACCACTTTTCCATTTTATTCTTTTGCGAAATAATTCGTTCCTTTTGGCCACCAAGTCTCTGTCGCTGATGTTGTATACTTTCTTAAGTACGGATATAAAAGATTGATCATCTGAATTGGCCAACATCTCTAAAATTTCTTCTCTTTCCATTTTATCGTGAATATAATCGCCTCTATTTTCCTTTCTTTTTCGCCAAGGTAGAAAGTTAAACATAATAATTTCCTCACAATGTTTTGAATGTCCAAATGGAAATATGTATTGTGATTTCCATTCCCGATATCAAGTAAAGAAAGCGTTTAAATATTCATTATATTCCGTCAAACTTTTCCAGTTTCTCCTGGCATTTTCGGCACCGAACGGCAGCTGGCATCACCTCTAGTCGAGCCCTTCCAATCCATCCCCCACAATTTATGCAGCGCCCGTAGGTTCCTGACTCAATACGCGTTAGCGCTTGCTCAATGTTTTCCAGTTCCTGGTATTTGAGTTCTATAATCGAGAAAACCGTGCTTTCTTTTAGCTCAGCCAGTGCATAGTCTCCCTGATCACGAGCCATTTGAATGAAATCCTGATATTCTTCACTGGCATGATGTTTTAGATCATCAATGATTTCATCCCAAGCCTCCTCTTTTTGTCTGAGCAATTTATCCTTTTTCCGCATGTTTGATTCCATCATCACTATTCTCCCTTTAGGCCAATAAAAGAGCCTCGATTGTCCATTGTCTGATCTGTTTTCGGAATTTCTAACCAATGGCGTTCAGAACAATAGCTGATTTTAAGACATAATTTAAAAAAATATTGTGTTCCCTCTATCAAAGAGGTGCCAGAATTGTTTCATTTTGCTTAAACATAGACATACAAGTAGATAATTGTAAGGAGAGTTCATCCGATTTTGTTGTAGGATTATCCAGCTATTTCCTGTCGGTATTTGTCCTGCAAATCTTGTTTGAAATAAACAAGATATTCAAAATCTATCCATTAGGCCTCCTTGTTCAGCTTTAAAAAAATAAACATTAGACCATATAAATTAGTTTAAAGTTAATTCTGATTTAGTTGAACGGGTATACAAAAGCACAAAGTATCATTAACTATTCAAACAATAGGAGAGAGGATATTATGAAAAAGTTCACCAAAGTTCTGGGTTCGATGCTGTCGATACTTGCTGTTTTTTATTTTGTAAATCCTTGTTTTGCGCAAGAGGGGGCTACCAAAGAGGAATGCGTGGCCAAAGTAGAGAAAGCGGCTAAATTAATTAAAAAAATGGGACTAAAACCCGCTCTGGAGAAAATCATGGATAAGAATGGCCCGTACAAATGGAAGGACTCTTATGTTTTTTGCATGGAAGAGGGGATGGGCAAACTGCTGGCACATCCTATCCCCAGATTTATAGGTTATCCCATGAAAAATTTTAAAGATGCAGACGGAAAACAGCCATTTGAAAAGGTTCTTGAAGAGATTAATACCAAAAATAAAGGATGGGTAGAATACTACTATCGACCTCAAGGAGTTGACGTTCCCAAACTGAAAAAGACTTACTTTCTTAAAATACCCGGAGAAAAGTCGATTTTGTGTGCCGGTTATTATGAATAAACTAAACAGCAAAGAAAGGCGTGAATTCCTGAAGAAAAGCTTGGCCGCCGGGATTGCCGTAGGTGGCTCGTTGCTCTGGGGCACGCCCGAGATACGTTTTGCCAAGGCTGCGGCCTCCGGGACACCGGACCTTGTGGCCGTAAAAAACGGTGAACCCGATGCCATGTTCAATCAGGCCATCACCATGATGGGCGGCATGAAAACGTTCGTAAAAAAAGGGCAAACCGTTCTTGTCAAGCCCAACATCAGTTTTCCCAGAAAACCTGAAATCGGTGCCACCACCAATCCGCTGTTGGTAAAATCCATCATAGCACACTGCTTTGGGGTTGGTGCAAAAAAAGTCTATGTTTTCGATAATGTAGGCTCAAACTCCTACGGTATGGCACAAAAATGTTATAAAGAGAGCGGCATCGAAGAAGCTGCCAAATCCGCGGGTGCGATGGTGGCACCGGGAGACAATGAAAAGTACTACCAAAAAGTGACCATACTCGGTGCCAAGGCGCTGGTTTCAACCGAGGTTCACGAATTGGTTCTGGAAGCCGATGTATTCATCAATGTCCCCATATTGAAAAACCATCGCTACACCCATCAGAGCATTGCCATGAAAAACCTAATGGGCGTTGTCTGGGACCGAATGAAATATCATTCTTTAGACTTGGAACAATCCATTGCCGATTTCTGTCTGTTCAAAACGCCCGACCTGAACATCGTGGATGCCTACCGGGTCATGAAGCGCTTCGGTCCACGGGGTAGCACTCCGGAGCATGTGGCCCTTGAGAAAACATTGCTGATATCCAAAGATATTGTTGCGGTGGATGCTGCGGCTTCCAAGGTATACGGCATGGAACCTGAGAAAGTTCGATACATCCGGCTGGGACATGAACTAAATATCGGCAATATGAATTTGAATGAGTTGAACATCCAAAGACATTTTATGGGTGGTTAAAAGCATTGAACCTCAAAAAGATCCGTATTGCGATTTCCACCGCTGTTTTCATATTGTTTTTGCTGCTATTTCTTGGAGATGAAACGATATCGACGGCACTATCCGACACGTTGTTGTATGTTCAATTCATACCGTCCTTATTGCAGTTTATTCACAGCCCCGGTCATTTGATCGGTCTTGGTTTTTTACTTCTTTTTTTGGCAAGCGTTATCTTTGGTCGCTTTTACTGTTCCTTTCTCTGTCCTTTGGGAATCCTTCAGGATATTTTTATCAGGATTTTCCGAAGCCATCGAAGAAAGCACACCTTTCAACGGCCGTATCGCCGGGTTAATTATTGTTTACTGATCCTGACAGTTGTCACCGCTGTTCTCGGACCGTTTGCCCTGGTCAACCTGCTGGATCCTTACAGCCTTTTTGGAAGAATCGCAGTCCATCCATTCAAATTGCTTGTTCTTTGGATCAACAACATGATTGTCAACGTGTTTGAACAATTCGATATGTATGCACTTATGGCCAAAAAACAGCACCATATCCCCCTTTCCGTTCTGACCGTATCCATTGGATCGTTTGGCATCGTTTTGGCATTTTCGATCATTTCCGGGCGTGCATATTGCAATACGATCTGCCCGGTGGGGGCATTTCTGGGCATCGTGTCCCGTTTTTCTCTTTTTCGATTTGTCATTGACCCAAAAAAATGCCGATCGTGCCGATATTGTGAAAGTGTTTGCAAGGCAGGATGTATCGATATGGATAAATTAGTGATCGATTCCAGCCGTTGTGTGATTTGCTTTAACTGCTTAGATGCTTGCTCAAAAAAGGCTCTGGCCTATAAAGCACAAGTTCCGATCCCATCTTCAGGCCAATGGGTTCCTTCTAAAAGAAACTTTCTGATCAGCACTGCGGCTATCGGTGGGACGTTTTTGTCAGCGGCGTTTCCTGTCCGTTTAAGATCCCTCGAAGCAGAACAATACAAACAAATGCCGATTATGCCGCCAGGATCAAAGAGCCTCTCACATTTTATGCAACACTGCACGGCTTGTCATCTCTGCGTGAGTGTCTGCACGACCAATGTAATGGTGCCGGCCTATTTGGAATATGGTGTTTGCGGTATTATGCAGCCCAAACTCGATTACCTGCAAGGCCATTGCGATTTTGATTGCAACGCATGCGGCCAGGTTTGCCCCACCGGCGCCATAACCCCTCTTTTGCTTTCTGAAAAGAGACTGGTCCGAATCGGCACCGTATCGCTGAATAAGGCAAAATGTATCGTGCATGTAAAGAAAAAGCATTGCGGCGCCTGCGGCGAAGTCTGTCCGACTCGTGCAATTTTTCCGAAGGAAAAGGGGCATGTTTTATTCCCGGAAATCGATACTGATTATTGTATCGGCTGCGGTGCCTGCGAGCACGCTTGTCCCGTCAAGCCAAAGGCGATTACAGTAACATCGGAAATTGTTCACTCAAAAGCACAAAAATATGTGCCGTCTGCTTCTGCTTTACAGACGGCAGATAAGTATAGCAATGGTTTTCCTTTTTAATATCAGATGAGAAGGTGGTTGAATGAAGGGCCTGCAATATCCGGGATAGGTTTTCAGCTTCTGAAACCCCCTGATTAAAGGAGTCGTTATGAGAAAAATGGCGATTTGTATTTTTATACTCCTATGGGCGATAATGGCCAAGGCTCATGACATGGATTCCATGGCATATTTTAACCTTGGGCTCAAAAGCACCATGACCCAAAAAAAGATCAATTATTTTTCAAAGGCTTTGGAGTTGAATCCATTGTTGGCAGAGGCTTATGAGAAACGGGGGATGCTCTATTATTTCCAAGAAAAGTACGTACTGATGGTAGAGGATTTTCGCCGTTTCATCGAGCTTGTTCCTTTCAAAGCCAACAATCTCCGGATGCTGGGGATCGGATATTTTAAAATCGGCCTTTACAGAGAGGCTGTTTCCAGCTTTACTCAAGCCATTAAATCAGAGCCGGAATTTGCGATTGCCTATTCCAACCGGGCAGAGGCGTATCGACATATGGGTAATTTCGATCAAGCCATACGTGATTCCACTACAGCCATCCGCATCGGAGGCGATCCGTTAACCCTGTCCGAGGCGTACCGAAACAGGTATAAAACTTACTGGGAGCTTGGCCAGGGAGAAAAGGCATATGCAGACCTAAGAGAATCATGGAAATTGGATCCCAGAGTCTGGCAAATATGGAGAGAAGATAGCGGGGGTTTTAACTATCCGGGATATGCGAGGAAAATGGGTCTAATATATCTTATTGGTATTGCAGCTGGACTGATTTTCAAACTGAAACTCAAACCGCCGGAAAAAGATGAATAGCCTCAAGGTTATTTTGACTGCAGTTTCAATACCTTTTAGTTTTATTCGGGTGCGAAACTTGAGATACTATATATTGACCTCAATGATCATTTGAGATAATAAAAAAGTAATTACATCTTAACGTATAACCCCTAGTGAACCGTTTCCCCAAAAAGAGGTTGTGCTATGAAAAAATTAACGTTTTTCTTTTTGATGTTTATTGCTCTGGTGGCTGCCCAGGCCCATGATATGGAGGCCATGAAGTATTATAATCTTGGCCTATCAAGCACCCTGACCTCAAAGAAAATTGAATATTTCACCGAAGCCTTGAGGCTGAATCCAGCGCTGGTCGAAGCCTATGAAAAACGGGGATTGCTTTATTATTTTCAGGAAAAATACGACGGGGTTATCCGGGATTTTCAGAAATATATCGAACTGGCGCCGGCTAAAGCCGAAGATTTTAGAATGCTGGGACTGGGGTTTCTAAGAAGTCGTATCTACAATCAGGCCATCGACAATTTTAACCGCGCCATCGTGTTGAAGCCGAATTGTGCCGATGCATATGCCGATCGTGCCGAAGCGTATCGGTTGATTGGCAGATATAATGACGCCATAAGCGATTCCACCAAAGCTATCGAGATTTGGGCTGATCCGGGAACCATGTCCGACGCTTATAGAACAAGGGCCAAATCATACCTGGCAATTGGAAAAAACACCGAGGCGTTTGCAGATAATCGAAAGGTTATGAGTCTGGATCCCAGATATCCAAGTATTTGGGGAAAATTAAAACCGCT
>JASFGF010000016.1:0-17952 GCA_050123915.1 Desulfobacterales bacterium
TGGGCATGTGGCAAATTTTTGACGTATCATGGTTGGTTTCCCCCATTTTTAAAATACTATCATTTCAATTACTGAATAACATTCTGAATTCCTTAGATTAATATATTTTATTTATATTGGCCTAAACTTTGCATAATTTTGCATAACTAATGGTAAAAACACATCGATTTTATTTCGAAACAGTTCGATTCTAACCATTAATTAAGATAAACAGTTCGATTTTGACCAATAATTAATGGAAAGGAGATCAATGTTACGATGTCAAAATTAAGAAGAAGTTTTAAGCAATTCGCTAATCATCAGGGATTTACGCTCATTGAGATGGCCATTGTGTTGATTATCATCGGTATTATCATTGGGGCGGTAATTAAAGGGAAGGACCTCATCAGGAGCGCAGAGCAGAAAAAAATTTACACGAAATATTTAAATGCTTGGCGGATGGGATATGCCAATTTCTATGATCGTACCGGAAAACGGCTGGGTGACTTTTATGATGCATCGATTTCGTCAGAAGGACAGGACGGGAAAGCAGACACCGATAATAGCCATGACGGACAAATTAGCGACATCGAACGGGGATATCTCAAAACCGGTGATCCCTTGGGAAGCGACTTCAGAGGATTGGACAATGTAGGTCTTACGGCGCCTTCAACCAATACCGGCAACTGCTGGGAATATACGTATACAGATAAAGACGGCGGCGGGCACAGCATTAATGTTGGATTTAAATATGACCGTAAGGACAAATACAATTACATGTGGGTTGAAGGGCTTCCCAATGAGCTGGGGATGGCCCTGGATACCATCATCGACAACGAAGCGGACGGCACTTCAGGTGATTTTTTATGTTTTAATGCAGCCGATACCGTCAATGCGGACTGGGGAGATCCGTCGACCGAAGTCAGCGCACGCTGGAAAATGGATTTTTAAGAGATAGGTTGCCCATGAAAATCTTTAAATCATGTATCATGACCGGTCTCCTTGTGGTGTTACTTTTAATGGCCGGCCATTATTTTTTGACCAATTATAAAGCATATGTTGCACATAAGGAAAAAAAGGCGGTGCTTGATCGGCAAGTCGGATGGTTGAGTCAACTTCAAAGCGAAAGAGAACAACGGTCACACAGTATTTTGAGAATTAACAATTTTGTTAATACGGCCAAATCGTTGGGTTTAGAACAAAGCAAATGGTCGGTGTATAATGTTGACATACAAGATACGGTTACTTTTGCGGAGATGAAAACAATTTTAAAACAGTGTTCCAATGCCGATTTTCACTATTTCAGGCCAATATCTTTTCATATTAAATCCTTAAAAGCCACCGGTAATCAAGATAAGACATCGGAAATACCGTTTGAAAATGTAGAAGGGGATATTCTAATGACGCTTAAAGGGGCATTTGTTGTAAAAAATCAAAGCGTTTTGATGCAATGAAATGTGTGGGGCCAATGAACAACAATCATAGACAATATGTCATCGAGCTGGACGGCGTTATATACCATCTAAAGGGAAGCCGTCTAAAGCAGATTGTAGATTTAAAAGAGTCAAAGGGTGAGTTCTGCTTTATCACCGAAATGCAGGAGACGGTTTCCAAAACCATGACCGTTGAAGCGCCGGTTAAGTATGCTGAATTTGTGGTTCGTAAACGGCTCCAAGAATCAGGTGACTTCGACGAACCGGTTAAAGTACTTACACACTGGAAAAAGAAGCGGGGAAAAAATACAACCGATATATTCTTCACTGCGCTTCCAACACGCCATTACCACGCCTACATCGAGAAGATCCGGGGAAACGAAGACGGTATTTTGATGCTTCCTTTATATACGTTTCTCTATAATGTCTTAAAACAAATTCGCACAGAAGATCCGGTTGCTGTTGTATTTCAGCACGGCAGGTTTGCTGATTTGATTGTCGGTAACAAAAAACAAATTTATTACTCAAACCGATGCGTTGCATTCGACATGAGCGATGAACAGATCGCCGTTCTCTGGGATGCCGTTCGGACAGACATTCAGACCGCTGAAACTGAGAACGGATTGAAAGTTGACAAAGTGTATCAGCTCAACTGGATCGATAGCGGAGATTGTCAGAAATGGGCTGAAAACGAGAAATATGAGTTCTATCATTTAGAAGAAGAGCCTCTATCTTTTGATAATGAGACGCATCAAAATTCCTTTTCAATGGCGTTGAAAAGCCGGGCCGGGACGGGTGGGATATCTCCTGGTGTAGAAAGAATCTGTCATTACACTCAAAAATGGACAGCGTCATTGAATATACTGCTTTTTGTCTTCTTGCTGACTGTTTCAGGCGGGTATTTTTTATGCCAGAAAAAGACGGATATACTTAAAAAACAGCTGAAACAACTGAATCATCAAGCAACCGTGCTTCAGACCAAGACCTCTTTAAATGCCATCCCGTTGAAAACATATCAAGATACCGTCGGCTTCATTAAAGGATTGGTTTATAACAAAGCCACACCTTCATATCTTCTTGTTATGAGGGATGTTACCAATGGGCTTTCTCCGGATATGGAAACAGAAATCCTTAAAATCGATTATCGACATCATGCGTTGTCGTTGGAAATTTTCGGTAAGATTAGGACGGCGTTTAACACAGCCCATAAAGGATATCAGCAATTTGTCTCATTTATGAAATCAAAGGGATATGCAGTTGAAGAGAATCGGTTTGACACTGATATCAATGACTCAAAATTTCTTGTCAAATTCACAAAGAGGATCGAATGAAAAGAAAATATCATGGGCTGATTTCGATAGTAATTATCGTCGTGATTTTGATTCCAACAGCGATCTATGCTGTTTATTCTTTACAAGGTTCTAAAACCAAACCCTTTCGTTTAACTGGGACCTCATCTGAATATGCTATTCCCGATATGACCGTCATGAAAGAAATATCCAAGCTCGAGAAAAAAATGATGGAACTTGCCAATCCCATCGAACCGGAATCCATGTCTGATCAGCCCATTCGCTTTTGGCATTATTCAGATAAAGATTATTCTCGTTACAAAACCATCGATCAAGGAGGAGAAAAGGTTAATTTAAGAGCGACATACGCCTTAACCTTTACATTTGCTTCAGGCAAGAAAAAATTTTGTATTATAGACGGATCCTTTTATCCCCAAGGCGCTGAGCTTCCGGATGGCGGAAAAATAATGAAAATCGAATCCGGCAAAGTATGGGTAAAAAAAGGGGAATTAATGACATGGATATCACTTCCTGAAACAACTAAATGGGGTGAAATTCAATAAAAATCATAGACGTGCCATCGTTGGAGGGTACATGAGACAATTAAATATCATATTCGGGGTAATTCTTTTACTTATCGTTACAGGATGTGCAACCCAGAAAACCCCTTCACTTGAAAAATTATCGCTTCAGACGACTCAAAAACATATCAAGTCTGAATCGGAACATTTGGAAGTGTCACAAAGAGAATTTATTCCAAGTTTGGAAAGGATAACGCCTCGCGAAGTCAAAGAGGAACCTGTCATGCCGCTTTATGATCCACTGGAAGATCATACGGTTTCATTTTCGATGATCAACGAAGATCTCAAGGTGATTCTTTATTCTTTGTCTCAGTCCGTGGGAATGAACCTTATCATAGACCCTGGCGTAAATCTTGAGAAGAAACTGCTTACGCTTAATTTCCAAAATGTTTCAGCAGCCACTGTTCTGAAAGAGGTGCTCAATACATATGATCTTTATTACGAAATTGAAGGGAATGTCATCCGTATCCTTCCTTTTAAAGAACATATTTTTAGTCTTGATTTTCTGGATACCAAAATCACGACCAATTTTAACGTCGGGGGAGATGTCCTCGGGGTATCGGAAGATACCGCCAGTGGCTTAAAAGGTAAATTTGAGCTTTCCGGTCAGGCAGCCAAACAAGGCAATGACTATGATGTGATTGAAGAGATGATCACCCGAATTATTTCAAAAAGCGGGAAGTATTCTTTAAACCGATTGTCCGGAAGTCTATATGTGAAAGATACACCGACTGTCATACGGTCCATTTCAAAACTGATCAATCATTTCAAAATAATGCTGTCCAGACAGATACTCATCGAGGCAAGAATCATTGAGGTCGGTCTTTCAGATAAGTATCAATATGGTATTGATTGGAGTGTACTTAGAGATAAGGCAGCATCATTAACATCAAAGACCAGCGTTGCATGGTCTTTGGGGAACGGACTGGTTTTCAGCCATGCCAAAGATGATGTCACCATTGATGCGGCAATGGATGCTTTAATGACGTTTGGTAAAGCAAAAGTAGTGTCCAATCCGAGTATCCGTGTCAAACACGGAAAACCGGCACTTATCAGTGTTGGAACATCCTTTACGTACCAAAAAAGAGTACAGACGACACGAGAGGTGACCACGGGAACTGATAGAGAGATCAGAGATGTTGAAGTCTCAACAGTGTTTGATGGACTTATTTTGGGCGTTATTCCCTTTATCGGAAAAAATCAAAGAATTTCTCTTTTAATTAATCCCATCAACAGTTCCGTAGATCGAGACAGTCTTATTCCAAAAAATGTCGGAGGGGGTACATCAGGCTCGGAGATATCTTTGCCTGAAGTCAGGGTCAAGGAAATCAGTACAAGCATAGACCTCGAGGATGGAGACGTTGTGGTGCTTGGCGGTCTGATTGATGACATTCAAACCAAAGAGGACCAAGGCATTCCCATTTTATCCTCCATTCCGATAATTGGCTATCTTTTCAAAAATGAATTAAAGAACGTGGAATCAAGGGAACTTGTTATTATTATAAGTGTGAAACTCGTATGAGCGTAATATTCAAAACATTAAAAAAACTGAAAACCGAATCAATGGTGACGGAAGACAGTAAAAGTATTTTGGTGGGTAGAAAAAAAATCTACTTCTTTCAAGATGCACGCTATTCTCCGGCTTATATTATATTGCTACTATTCATATTAACTGTGGTCGGGGCAGGTACCCTTTATGGATATTATCATCTACGTGAGACAACGGATGAAAACATAAAAGATTATGTTATCCCAAATACAGATATTCAGAAATTTACGGATGAAGATACTAGTGAAGGTTTAGCGAATAAGGAAACGAAATATCAGAAGGAAACGAAAGCGTCCGAGTCGAGCCGGATTGAATATATACCACCCACTGCAAGTAACAATCAGGGGAACATTTGCAGCTCAAAAAAACCGGATGATGCCGAAATACCTTTTAAAATCGCAAAGAAGACGCCACCTAAAGTCAAGGAAGCAACTAAAAAGAATGTGGTTGCTAAAACAACAAGTGAAAAAGCAGACAAACCTGTAAATAAGGAAGTTTTGCCGGTTCCGGAAGTGGAAAAAATATTTTTAGCAAATGCCAAAAAGAATGCAAAAATTGCCCGTCTGGTGGCGGATATCCGCTGGGAGATGGGGAATGGCAATAAAAGAACAGAAAAATATCTCGATGAACTGGCGCTTCTAAAGGGTCAAGATAACAGCTATGTCCTCAAGTTAAAAGCCGTCTGGCATATTCATAATAAAGAATTTGAACGCGCCAAAGATCTTTTAAAGAGAGTATTAACAAAAAATGAGCTCGATCAAGAAGCCGGGATCAATATGGCAATTATTGAAATCAATACAAAACAAATGGAAAACGCCTATCACCGATTGTCAAAACTTCAAACAGTATATCCGGAAGATATTCGGATAGCTGAAATAATGCAAGACTTAACACGATTGTTCAAAAAAACGCAAAAACACCATTTAAACAGGGACAAAAGATCTTAATTTTTGAAAATCGTAAAATAGGCAGGGTTATGACAATGAGTACAAACTCAGCTCAAGAAGAACAAGGTTGTTTCGATTTTTTTGGATTATATCACAATCCATTTCCGGTATCTCCGGAAGAAGATAGATTTTATTTTTCTCAACATATCGAACAGGTCCTTGCTGAAATCATCTTCGGTATCAACGCAAGAAAAGGATTCATGGTTTTGACTGGTGAAGTCGGTCTGGGAAAGACAACCATCAGCCGAAGAATCATGAACATTGTCGGAGAAAAAGGGGTTGAGACATCATTGGTGTTTTATACCGGGTTTCAGGACGTAGAACTGATACGGGAAATAAACAGAGATTTTGGACAAAACCTGGAAAGTCTTCTTTTCAGCGATCAGATGAAGCATTTGTATGATTTTTTAGTGATGCGGAATCGACAGGGAAAAAATTGTGCGATCATTATTGACGATGCCCAGAATCTCGATTCAAAGAGTCTCGAACTTATCAGAATGATATCAAACCTTGAAACAGGCCGGGAGAAATTGGTTCAGATTTTGCTGGTGGGTCAGCCCGAATTGGTGGATTTGCTCGATTCCGAAGAACTCAGACAGCTCAGAAGTAGAATCGTTATCCAAAAAGAGGTTAAGGCACTGACGCCGGAAGAATTAAAAGACTATCTTTCATTTAAAATGAACCTTGCGGGAAACCGGGGGCAGATAAGAATTCAAAATGCGGCTCTCAATAAAATTTATAAACTCACCAAAGGAAATTTCAGACAGATTAACCTGTTGATGGATCGGTGTTTGTATGTCGCTTTCCTTCATAACACGAAAGAGATCAGCAAACAGATTGTTTTGGAAGCATTTGTCGATTATCATCCTAATAAACTAAAATTAATGAAAAAGCCTCTGACTTTAGCGGCATCTATGTTTTTAGCCCTATCTTTATTCGGCGGTATCGTTTATTCTGGTTTCAACCGAAATATTTCTCCGACATCTTCAATCCATGCAAAATCTCCAATGCAGGTTAAAAATATTCGCAGCATTTCGATAAAAAACCAGATTCAAGAAAAAGACCTGAATCACTCAGAACAAAATTACGTCGTTCCCGAATCTGTCATTGATTTTTTGGAAAAATATAAACTTGCCGAATACCGAAAGCAGTTTTTTGAAGCCTTACAATCAAACCGGTTCATGGAAATAACGAAAGCCATATTCGACGAAACAGGATACATGTTGGTCAGGCTGAATCATATTTCAGATGACATCAAGAAAAAATATGGGGCGCTCCAAAATATTTCTAACCTAAAAGGTCATCAAGACTTTTATCTATTCTGGCGTCCGCCAATGATATTCAATAAGTTTTATTACTATTATGAAGGGGAAGAGGTGCTTGCGCTCCAAAAAATGATGGCTGAAATGAACTTGTATACCGCCCGGCTTGATGGGAAAGTCGGAAAGAATCTTATGACGGCAGTCGTCGGTTTTCAGGAAAAAATGGGGCTTCCGGTCACCGGATTCCCGGATGCAAAAACCATTTTCCTGTTGTGCCATGAGGTGGAAAATATAAAAAATGACGTTTGAAATAAAAATAAAACCTTTGGGTGTCGTTTTAAAGGAAAAGGGACTCATTACAGATGAGTATATCGGTTACGCATTACAAGAGCAAAAAATCACCCAGGAAAAGATTGGAGAGATACTAGAGCGGCTCGGCTTTGTTACCGAAAACGACATTGTTATCGCTCTGTCCGAGCAAACCGGTGTCCCTTACATCGATGTGGATACGATTTTACCTGATGAGGAAATTCTTAAACTGTTCAATAAAAAATTATGTCTCAACAATATTTTTCTCCCCTTTCGCAAGACAGACAACCTACTGGAAATTGTGGCGCATAATTTGATCGACGAAAAACTTGGGCAGACCATTTCAAGACAGACAGGGCTGCTGCCGAAATTTTACATTTCAGAAAGAAATAAAATCGTTCGAGCGGTCAATAAATTTTATTATTTTCTTGAAAATCCGGTTGAAAAGCTCATTGAAAAAGAAGTCTATCTTCTCTCTCAGAACGAGGAGATGGCCAGAGGGTTTGATAATTTAGTAAAGCACATTTTGCATCTGGCCGTAAAAATGCGAGCCACAGACATTCATATCAAACCGATGAAGTTGTCAACCAGTATTTCCTTTAGAATAGACGGCGTTATAACATCGGTTTTATCCCTTCCGATTGCACTGAACAGAATTGTCTCCAGTCTCAAAATGAAAGCAGATATGGATATCGCTGAACAAAGATTGCCTCAGGACGGACGATTTTCAGCAACCATTTTGAACAATAATTATGATTTCAGAGTTTCTACGATTGTTTCGCCTCTTGGAGAGAGCATGGTTCTTCGCGTTCTTCCCATGGAAAGTTCTGTCATGGGGCTGGAGCAACTCGGTTTCTTTAAAGAACACATCCAAACCCTGCAGAAAATGTTTAATGAACCTTTCGGGATCATTCTGATTACCGGACCCACCGGATCAGGAAAGTCGACAACGCTTTTTTCCGGGATCAGAAGACTCAATTTACTCCAAAAGAATACCATTACCGTAGAAGAGCCCATTGAATTCAACATTCCTTTACTGCGGCAAACGCAGGTTAACGAAAAGGCCGGTTATACATTTGCCAACGCCATACGTTACTTTTTACGACATGATCCGGATGTCATTCTGGTTGGCGAAATACGGGATTCCGAGACAGCGTCCACCGCTGTCACCGCTGCCACCACAGGCCATCTGGTTCTTTCTACCATGCATACAAACAGTGCGGTCGGAACAATTCCCAGATTGATGGATCTTGGTATTCGTCCCTTTTTAATTGCCGACTCTCTTGTCGGAGTGGTGAGCCAGAGGCTGGTTCGCAAGATTTGCAATGGCTGTAAAATTTCTTATATGCCGTCTGACACAGAAAAAGCCTACCTGAAAGATCCCGACATTGAAGAACTGTTTAGAGGAAAAGGATGTGAAATATGCGGCGGTACGGGCTATTTTGAACGAACGCTGATATATGAACTTCTGCCCATCGATCAAAAACTATCCCAGCTTATCGAGAAAGGCGATGATTTAAGCGTTGTCACTCAAACGGCAAAAGCCTCGGGCTTTGAAGATATTTTTGAAGTTACACGAAATAAAGTTAAACAGGGTGTCACCACCACCGAAGAGGCTGTGCGTTCCTTGGGTCATATAAGACAGGAATGATGTATTCTTTAAAATGAATTACTTCAGATATAAAATAATTGCTCCAAACGGGAAGCCTTCTTCGGGCCTCATTAAACTTCCTTACCAGGATGAAATTTCTACGGCTTCTTATCTGGAAAGAAACGGGAGCATGGCGATTAATGTATCCAGGCTGAGCAAGTTTGAGTCACTTATTCCAAAACTGGGTTCGTTGAGGCTGTTTAGCCGACTCAAGCGGACGGATCAAGTTGAACTGTTCAATAATCTCTCTTTGCTTCTGAGATCCGGCATGCCTTTAACCACCGCCCTCGAAGAAACTGCCGGGAGTATGAAACATCCCGGTATGGTAACCAACATCCAGGATATCGTTGCCGCCATACAAGGCGGCATGTCATTTTCCGAGGCAGCAAAAAAATTTAGCGACCTTTTCTCACCAACGGTTATTTATCTTATTCGAATAGGTGAGGAGACAGGCAGACTCGATGAGATGTTAAAAGAAGCATCCGAACATGTAAATCGGATACATACCATTATCAGTGATACCAAAAAAGCGCTCTTGTATCCGATTTTTGTATTTATTTCATTGGGCATCGGTCTTGTGTTTTGGCTTTACTATGTGGTGCCGAAGATCTTAGAGCTTTTTAAGGAAATGAATGTTTCCCTTCCGACACTTACAATTTATCTTCTAAAAACATCCAATTTTTTACAAGCATATTTTATTTATTTGTTTATAGGATTTGTCGCTGTCCTTATCGGACTGTTAACTGCCCGCAAAGGAAGTCGCCAATTCAGGAAAATAACAGATTGGTTTATGATCAAACTTCCTGTTTCAGGGGCTATTGTATCTGCTTCAAATCTTGCTCATATAACGGAATACTTTTCTTTATTAATCAAAGCCGGGATTAATATTCTGCAAGCCATTAAAATATTAAGTGAAAGTATTAGAAATGAAATGTATCGTGATAAACTCGATGAGATCGGAAAAGGTTTGAAAAATGGAAGCAGTATTGCTGAAGCCTTTGAGGACGTTTCAATTTTCCCGACGTTTGTTACACGGATGATTAATATCGGTGAAGTGAGCGGAACGCTTGAAGAACAGTTGGGTTACATCGCAGAAGAATACAGCAAGAAGCTGTCAACCCTTGTCGAAATGATTGGCAAAATGATCGAACCCATTGTTCTTGTGATTGCTGGTGCAATTTTTGCCGTTATATTTTTAGCTTTACTTCTTCCTGTTTACGATATGGTCAGTCAGGTCGGCGGCATGTAGAAGGGATCGGTGGAATGAATAGGTTCTTAATATACACTCGTGATTTCGTTAAGTTATAGGATTTTTGAAACGTTCAAATCAGCATCGAACAATCATGAAGAAAATACTTCATTTGTACAAAAAGACGCTAAAAACAGATTCATCAGGATTCACCCTAATTGAAATGGCAGTGGTTTTGGTGATTGTGGGAATTATTATATCCATCGTTGCCACGGTATTGCCCTCCCTCATTAAGTCTTCGAAGGTTAAAAAAGCCCGGGCCATACTCGAACAAGTTGATTATGCCATCCAGGGATATGTAGCGGCTAACGGCCGATTACCTTTTGCAGATAAAGGAACCTCAGGGAAAGAGGATTCACAAACACCGACATATTTCGGAAACCTCCCGTATGTTACGCTGGGTCTTTCTTCAGGTGACGATGCGTGGGGAAACCGTCTGAAATACGGTGTAAACAAAGATTTAACCGCCACGAATCCCGGTAGTATGGGTACAACACTGAAGACGGCATGTTCGGATGATCCGGTGAATCCGGAAAAACTCCATGTGAACATCAACGGTACTTTGACACATATGGCGTATGTTATTGTCAGCGGGGGTTTAAAAGATGAAGATGGTGCCAGAGGGCTTTTCGATGGGTTAAATCGGGTTGACGATGCGATTTATGATGATCCGAACAGAATCATGGAATCAGGTGAATATGATGACCTCATGGCTTCAAAAGCATGCACGGTGTTGGCCGGAAGTCAGGGTTACGGTTCAGGCAGCGGCAGTGGCAGCGGAACCAGCACTGAGACATCGGAAGACTGTAGTAACGGTACGGATGACGATGGTGACGGTCACATCGACTGTGATGATCAGGATTGTTATAATATCTCACCATGTGGATCAGGTCAGGGAAATCTTTCAATTACAACCACATCTATACCGTCAGGCTATGTCAACAGCAGCTATTCCACTACGTTTCAGGCCACCGGCGGCACCACACCTTATGAATGGATGCTGACCGATGACGGGAACTTTTCAAACCTGTTTCTTCACACCTATCTCGGACAACTGTCGGGAACACTCGATCAGTGTCCCGGCACTTACACCATTTCAGCCCAGGTAAAAGACTCGGATACAGAAAATGATCCGGATCCCAATCCCAGCAATTTCACCATTCAGGTAAAAAACAACCTGTCTGTCTCACGAACCAGCGGATCTGGTGTGGATATTACCTGGAACAGCGTTACCCAGCAGGAAACCTTTCAAGCCACCGGCGGCCATATTGGAGACATTCAATGGGCTCTCGATACCGGGGGCGCCACCGGCTTTACGGTTGCTTCCAGTGGCAGCGATACGTGTACCATCAAAAAAGACGGAATCTCCTCTATCGGATCTTTCACCTTTACTCTAACGGCGACAGATGCATCTTGTACGGGAAATACTGCACAGATAATACTGAGCGTATCGGTTTTGTCCAGCGGAGGCGCAGCGCCCTATACGGTAGATCTGTCTGCCGAATGGCGGATGGACGAATGCAGCTGGGACGGTACTGCCGGCGAGGTTAAGGACTCAGGTGACGGCAATCTTGATGGAACAGCCAAAAATGGAACGAATACCTTGGGGTCTGGGAAAATATGTAGCGCAGGATATTTTGATGGGACCAATGATTATTTAGACATGGGGGACATTCTTAACGATGTTCTGGGTTCAAGCAGCAATTCTTTTACTGTGGCGGCATGGATCAGACCCTCTTCCCTGAGCAGTTCTCAGACAAATCATAGGACCCAAAACTGTTTTGTGGCCAAGGCGTCAGACGCGTATAACGACAATTTTGAAATCGGCGTTAACACAAACGGCACCATACATGTTTACATGGATACTTCAGGAAAAGACAAGTATATTGATTTCGGTGTGGCCGGCAGTGTTGCGGTTAACACTTGGAGTTTTATCGTATTGACTTACGACAATGGTTCCGTTGCGGTGACTATCAACGATAAACGATATGAAAATACGAGCACCTGGGGCGGAGGAGGGAATCTGGATACCGCTGCCGGCAGTTCTTTTACCATTGGCAGTTCTCAGCATATTAACAACTACTTTAATGGTAAGATCGATGAAGTAATGGTTTTTTCAAAGGCATTGGCCGAAGAGGAGATTACGAGTCTATATACCATGACCCATACCTGTTCCGGAACCTGTTACACAGAACCGTTGGCGGTTTATTATATGGATGAGAGCACCTGGAATGTCGGGACGGCTGACGATGTTAAAGATTCATCCGGAAACAGTTATCATGGTACCCCTTACGGAAGTGCAGCAATAAATACCACTGACAGTCATATCGGCTATTCCGGAGAATTTACCAGCAGCAATGGCTATATCAATATCACCGGTCTTCCGGTTTCAACGTTATCCGGTGATCAAACAACAGTTACGTTTTGGATGAAATGGCTTGGCGGGAACAGCCAGATGCCCATTGGATGGACCACATACGATCTTTGGCTAAATGGCGACCGTTTTGGTTTTAATACCGGCCAGGGAGATATTTTTGGAATTACCGGCGCATCTGCAAAGCTTGCCAACAACTGGCATCATATTGCAGCAGTTTTTACCAACAGCGGCACAATACAAAACAGTCTTTTCATTGATGGAGTGGAACAGCCCCTGAGCACGGTTCAAGGATCAAATCATGCAAACAGGACAGTGAGTTCAAACTTCAAGATCAGCGGATGGATGAACAACTCAAGTTACAGGTTTAATGGTCTGATGGATGAGCTAAGAATATACAAAAGAGGTCTGTCTGCCAGCGAAGTCGCGAGTGATAAAGATTTGACCCATTAGGAGGACAAACTGTCTTGGGCCCCTTTTTCTTGACATAAAATAAAATTTCTCATAGCCTGATTTAATAAAATACATTGCTATCGGTGCTATGAAATTTGAGGAAGGTTGTATATGAAAATACATTTAACATTCGAGGAGTCCGATCCTAAGGATACGCGTTTTACAGTGCATATTGACGACACGCCTTGCGGACAGCTGTCGATGATGACCGAAGATGCCGTCAGAATGACGGACATCTTCAAATCAGGATGTTCACAGCATCAATGTGCCTTTGAGCTTTCCGGTGAACTTTACCAATCCGAAAGCTGGGTTATCTGGCGAAAAAGAAGTGGCAAGGATCGAAGAAGCGGTCAGGATCGAAGACAAGGCGGAGACCGAAGAACCGGTAAAGACCGAAGAAAGTAAAGGAGGGGGGATTATGGACATCAAGATGGTCAAGATCGAAAAACCGGATGAGTTAAATTTGATTTTAGGACATTCTCACTTCATCAAAACCGTCGAAGATATCTATGAGACGATGGTGAATACCGTACCCGGAGCAAAATTCGGTCTGGCATTTTGTGAATCTTCAGGACCCTGTCTTGTGCGATATTCGGGGACTGATGATGATCTTGTGGAATTGGCAAAGAAAAATGCCTATGCCCTTTCGGCGGGCCATAGTTTTATCCTCTTGATGAAAGACATGTTTCCCATCAATGTATTGAACGCCATAAAAAATGTTCCTGAAGTTTGCAGGATTTTTTGTGCAACGGCAAACCCTGTGGAAGTCCTCATCGCAGAAACAGAACAGGGCCGTGGAATTATCGGTGTCGTTGACGGTTTTAAAACAAAGGGTATTGAAACCGAAGCGGATATCAAGGAACGAAAAGAATTTTTACGGATGATTGGGTATAAGCAATAAAAAAGTGCCTAAAGTGCCTAAAATGAACTAAAGTGAGCTAAAGTTTATTCAATTTTATACTGGCCCCAAAGGAATGAGTTCCTCATTCCACCCCAGTACGATAGTTCCTACCTACGGGGCAGGCGCAGGCATTGAACAAAAGGGGCCATTTTTCATAGATCTAATCATATGTACATAAGTTTGGCTTCTAATCTATCTTCCTTTAGTCGAATAAGGGCGTAGCCACCCATACACAACATTCCCGGATTTAACACTTTTGTTTTGCCGATAAAATCTTCAGTATTTGCCTCATGGATATGGCCGGTGAGACAGACATCCGGTTGGACACGCTGAATAAATTCCAGTACTGACTTGTTGCCGACGTTTTCTCCTGAAGGCAGTTCAGCTGTTTTTGAGCCAAATGGTGGATCGTGTGCAACCAGTATCAGTTTAGACAGGTGCTTTATTTGTTCATATCCCAATTCGAGCCAGTGTGCCAGCATGGCATCCGGAACCTCTGAAGGGGTCCTGAAAGGCGTCGGTGTTGAATATCCAACCCCCATGATACCGATATTTTCCGCCAACTGTTTGCCTTTTGCGTGAATATTCCACCCTTTTTCGTCCAGATAATCCGTAATTTCGGCCCGATCCATATTTCCGATTTGTGCATAAATATTAGAATTAATGGCAGAAACGGCATTTAGCAGGTGACCGGCCCTACGCCGCCCCCCCCTGTTGGTAATGTCACCGCTGATAATGACGCCGGCAGCATCAGCCAAATCGGGGATTTCATTTAGAAGGGAGATATCTTCGTGGATATCACCGACTCCGATCCAAAATGTATCATTTCTTCTCATCATATGATTCCCAGTTATATCCTGTTGATGATAGAAGCCATATATCCGGCACCGAATCCATTATCGATGTTCACAACGGCAACATTCGAGCTGCAGCTGTTCAACATGGCAAACAGCGCTGTTAAACCGCCAAAGCTGACCCCGTAACCCACACTTGTGGGAACGGCAATAACCGGTCGGCTGACCATGCCCGCTACCACGCTGGGAAGCGCACCTTCCATTCCGGCGACAACCACAAGAACAGATGCCTCTTCGATCAGTTTTTTATGGTCAAACAATCGGTGAATGCCGGCAACACCGACATCAAAAACAGACTCCACCTTGTTTCCCATAACCTGCGCCGTCAGCAAGGCCTCTTTGGCTACCGGTATGTCTGATGTTCCTGCTGATATAACAATAATGGTACCTTTTCCCCTATGAGGGATATCATGTTTTTTCCAGACAACCATTTTCGCGTCTTCATGGTATTCGGCATCAGGAAAACGTGAGATCACCCGATCCGCATAACGTGCTTGGATACGTGTAACCAGTACGACGTTTTCTTGGACGATCATTTTTTCCATAATACCGACAATCTGATCGACAGTTTTTTCCTGGCCGAAGATGACTTCAGGAAAGCCCTTGCGCAGGGAGCGATGATGGTCTATATGTGCATAATCTAAATCTTCAAACGAAAGATGCTTTAATTTTTGTGCAGCATCCTCAACCGAGGTATTGCCGGTGGCAACATGATCAAGGAGCTGTTTTAAAGATAACATGTCCATGATATAATTTCCTGAAAAGAGCTAACGTTTAATGGTGAGTTCTATTGATAACCCAAACTTAATTATCGGGTCAACAAAATCTTAATGTGGAGAAAGATATGAAGATTGTCGTCATAATTCCTGCAAGGTACGATTCTAGCAGGTTCCCTGGAAAGCCGCTGAGTCTTCTTAAAAATGGGAAACCCATGATCCAACAGGTATATGAACGCGTGAGTCTGTCAAACATCGTAACAGACGTTGTCGTTGCCACAGACGATCAGAGAATTATCGATGCGGTTATGGGTTTTGGCGGTAATGCCGTAATGACATCCAAGAAAAATCGCTCAGGTACGGACAGAGTGGCAGAAGCAGCAGAAAAGATGGGACTTGATCTTGAAGATGTTGTCGTAAATATACAAGGAGATCAACGCGAAGTCCATCCCCAACATTTACAAGATGTGATCCGTCCAATTAAGACCGAACCGGGCGTTGAAATGAGTACGCTGGCCTTTAAAATTATTAAGAAAGGTGAAATTACCAATCCCAAAGATTGTAAAGTAACCTTTGATAATAGAGGGTATGCGCTGTATTTTTCTAGATCCCCGATTCCCTGTGCCCGGGATGCTAACACAATTTTTGATACCTATAAACATCTGGGTATTTATGCATATACCAGGCGATTTCTGGAAACATTCAGAAACCTTCCCGAAGGAAAACTCGAAAAGATTGAAAAACTCGAACAGTTGCGGGCCATTGAATACGGGTATCAAATACGGGTGGTCATTACCGAATACGATTCTCCGGAAGTTGATTATCCGGAAGACATTCCTTGAATTGAATCGGGAGGGCAAACCCCGTGAACAAGCACATTATGCTTTCCTTTTCTTGGGCGTTTCTTTTTTGCTGACCAGAAGACACTCGCGTTGGGAGCTGGCACGCACTTGTATGGATGGAAGTTGTCTGGATTTGAATTTCATGGCTTTGCAGCCATGAGGAAAGTTTTTATCCCACGTAACATAATAATGTTTGCATTTATGGCAGTCTATCATTTTGTAATGTAATATTTTAGGGTTGATTTGCTTTGAAGTATACATTAATAACAACAAGAAATCAAATCATGGCGATGATTGGAGGAATTGAGTGAAAGATAGACGAAAATTTATACGGTTTCCTGTGAGGATTCGTGCTCAGTATTCAGAAGAGAACCATGAGGAAGGGGAAACGCAGTGTTCCATCGTGAATATCAGCAGAGAGGGTATGGGGGTTACTGTGTACTTAAAGGCGAAGCTTTCTATGGGTGCTAGGCTGAAATTTATGGTGGATGTTCCTGGCAGCGAAAAATCGGTTTCTTTTACCGGGACTCTGAATTGGATTAAAGCGCTCAAAAGAGATCCGGATTATAATTATAAAGGTGGTATCAAGTTGACAGCTATAGATACTGAAGACAAATGGACGCTTCTTGATTACGCTTATGAAACGTGGAAAGAGAAGCAGGAAGCAGATGGTATCAAGGAGATGCCATCTAAATAGAAGAGTAGGGGTGTTTTTGCGAATTCGCTTTTCTTCTATCGGGTAGAACACGACGATCATTTTTGAAAGAAAGAGATACAATGACCCCCTCTCTAACACTTTTACGTCGATCCTGTTTGTTTTTACGTTTCTCCTTGGAACTCGACTTTTTACCGTCTTTATAAAAAGACTTTTTATGAGCTCCTTCTTCTTTGGCGGATTGTATTTTCCCGACCACGATTTCCATAACCCATTCTCCTTTTTATCTACCCCCTTTCTTGTTTTTTCGGCAATTGTTGTAAAAATCTTTAGGGTTTATGTACAATATGAGCTTTTTTTTAAAAAAACAGCATCCATTGAGCAATTTGAAAAGAAAAAAACGTTCAGACCGCTCGATGATTTGGTGTCATCAAGCTTTGTTGTCTATACATACAATAATCGTAAAGGTTCCAGCATCGGTGGTAAAAGGAATGGCGATTTTAGGGCCTTTGGCAGTAGATTCAATCTTATGATTTTTACCGGTAATCACCGAAGGAATGGCGCCGTGGAATAGCCTGCCCATTTTTTCCAATTCTTGTCTTGCCTGACCGGATATCATATTGGTGATCTCTCCCACGGCATCTGAAACCTCATCATTTAATTCCTTCATTTCTTCTCCGAACATATTTGAAACGACCTTTAATATACATAATTCATCGAAGGTCACTGAAACGGTTCCATTTGATTCACCTGTAAATCCGATAACACCGGACACATCACCTTGGGCAACGCTATCTTTTTTGAGGTAAGGTTTTCCCGCTTGACATTTAATAAATGCCATTGTTTGAAGAACATTCAAGGTTGCGTTGATAAAGGGATTGATAAGTTTAACATCCATCGAACTTCCT
>JASFGF010000017.1:0-16823 GCA_050123915.1 Desulfobacterales bacterium
TTCTAAATCCTAAAGTGTTATCCTTTTTCTTTTAAATTCAATTCAAAGAAAGTTGCGCCTTCAATGGGATTGAACCGGTACGGCGGTATCTGTTTGAACCCCAGGGCGTTGTATAACATATTTGCCTGTTTCATTGAAGGGATCGTATCGAGTCTCATATAATCATACCCCATATCCCTGGCGGCTTTGATGACAACCTCGGCCAATAATTTTCCGACCTTTTGTCCTCTGAAAAGCGGTTTTACATAAAGACGCTTCATTTCACAGATGTCTTGTCCTAAATCTCGAAGGGCTACACAGCCGATGGCCTTATTTGCAGCCAGCGCAATAAATAAGCAGCCCCGCGAGGATGCATATTGTCCGGGAAAATTCTCCATCTCCTGATCAAAATCCTGAAAACCCAAGTCAAATTCTAAAGATTGGGCGTATTCCCGAATCAATTCCTTTGCTTGTTCGATCAATTCTTTTGTATTTGCTTCGACAATTTTTATCATGATTCAATAAAAAACTAAAGACTTCAGACCGAATTGTCAATTCCATTCAGCGCTGGATTGAATTCTGCCATAAATTTATTACTATATGTCTTTGATTAAGTTTTGACTAGTAAAAACTGCAGCAATATGTAAAGGCAGATCGTTTTCAAAATAATATCCTGCTTTTTATTCTTGGATTGCTGAGAACTCGTAAAAGCCGACCTTCAGTGGTTTAACGGAGTTGTATCAGGAACAGGTATTCTCATGCTGTTGCGCAAATATAAGAAGATGTCGGGGGATACAAATTAGCGAATTTAGTTAATGAGTTTAATATGTTATGCAAAGATAAACCAGTCGGATTAATAGAAAAAACTAAGCTTTTTACAGTTTAACTCTAGGTCGCTCAGTTGTTTTTACTATTTACAATATAGAGATACCGCCGGCAACATTCACCTGAACACTCATAACAAGAGCGGTTGGATTTGTCAAATTGACTTGGCCCGGGGCGAAAAGTGCGGACAACATCCCCCTATTATTGAATCCACAGGTATCTGCAGTTGCAGCTAATGTCGTACCTGTAATATCTACGCCGTTTTCCAACGTAACGTTACTTTTTATAGGGATGTCTGTTCCGAGTAGATAACCCGCAACTCCATCTACGTCAAAAAATACAGTATAAGTATCAGTTAATGGGTAAAACTGAATACATGCATTTCTGTTATCTTTTACAGCCCGAATTTTCGCTAAATTCATGTCATCGTATATCTGTCTTACCGATGTTTGGAGTCTATGTCTGGGCAACCAGGAAATAAAACTGGGTATTGAAATGGCCATCATTATACCCATAATGCTGAAGATAACGACAAGTTCAGTTAACGTGAACCCTTTTTTATTTTTGAGTCTCTTGAAAAAACAAAATGATCTTTTATTAAACATCAGTCTCTCCCAAAAACAAAGCGATCTTTGTTTTTCCGCCGGTAACCGGCGTATATGTATCAATCATTAAACCTTCACTGCCTTTAAAAAGTGCCAGGAATGCGGTGTTTTCCGGGTCATTTATATAAAACGGCTTAAATTTCCGTTCAATCCGGATGTACCAACCTGTTCGGGCCATATGATTTTTATAATATTCCAAAACTTTTTCCCCGGAATCAATGGTTTCGAGTTCTGCATAGCATCCGCCATTCAGCCGCATGATGTTTACAATCTTAGCGTTTGGGTAACGGGATACTTTGCCGTTGAAATTGTATGGCATTCTATCCATGCATCCTGAGATAATGCACACGAATGTCGTCAACAGCAGAGAGAACACAAAAGTCTTGGATGTCATAAGTTGTCCCTTTATTTTTATATCGGAACTTTTTCAGTAAAGTTTATGCAAAAATTATGCAAAATAATTGGAAAGCTATTAAAAGGTAAGATATCAATGGGTTAGTTTGGGTAGATACATCGTCGAATTAAGAGCTTGCGACAATATTCGGCAATCTTTTTGCCGGTTTTTGGCAGTTTTTACCGGTACAATTCATCGTTTCGTACTCATCTTTTTATGTAAACTTATTTAATAGTTATACATCTAAAAAAATGATATAATTTAAAGTTATTTTGACGCACTCGATCTGGCGGGAAGTTGCACGCTCAACTTGCATCTTTGAAAAAAATCGACAATGATATAATATAGTACATAATTTCTTGATATTTATGACTGTAAATCGTAGTTAGTATCCGTCCATAAAAGATATTGGGTACAGATTAAGTTTCTAAAATATTACACTGCCATTGCCCTATGAAGAATCATGTAACTAGGTTTATATTGGCCATTATTTTGTTGCTGGTTGCATCTTGCGCTCCGTTCAAGCCCCAAGAAAGGCAGTCGCCGGAAGGTGAATTGCCGCGCTCTTTTTCGCTCTATACGGCAGAATCCGAACCAGAACTACGGTGGTGGGAAGAATTTAATGATATTGATCTCAATGTGCTTGTCACTAAAGCGCTCTCTGACAACTTAACGTTGAAAGAAACCTGGTCCCGCCTTGTTCAAGCCCGGGCGTTGGCCGTTCAGGCCGGTGCAGCACTTTATCCGGATCTCACAGGAACCGCCGGAGCTGATTATGCGCGTCAGCGGTCAGACAACGGTTCTGCAAAAACCACATCGACTGAAGATTATTCTTTAGGTGTTGTCAGTAGCTACGAACTGGACCTCTGGGGACGTATTCGGGCCGAACGGGAATCCGCTCTGCTGGAAGTGACAGCCGCCCGGGAAGACTTAAACACGGCGGCAATGACCCTGGCGGCTGAGGTGGCCAATCGCTGGGTGAACATTATATCCCAGCGGATGCAAAAACGGCTTCTGGAACGTCAACTTCAAACCAACTTGACATTATTGGAGCTCATCGAACTCAGGTTTCGAATGTCTATGGTATCGGCACTTGATGTTTATCAGCAAAAACAGGTTGTTGAAAATATCAAGGCTGAAATTCCGCTGGTTGAGGCCGAGGAACAGGTTCTATTGCATGAATTGGCTCTTTTGATGGGAAGGCCTCCGGGAACATCGTTAAAGATCAGCCGGGAAGACTTCCCGGAACCCACTGAAATTCCAGCAACCGGACTGCCGGCCGATCTTCTTTCACTACGTCCGGATTTGCGAAGGGCTGGAATGCGTTTGCAGGCTGCGGACTGGCAAGTGGCAGCTGCTCGGGCAAATCGCTTACCGGCAATTCGCCTGACTGCCGGGGCCCAATACGGGAAAGGCGATATGGATGTGCTTTTCGACAACTGGCTGCTCAGCCTGGCGGGTAATTTGACTGCACCCATATTCGATGGGGGTCGACGGGCTGCAGAAGTGGATCGCAGACAGGCTTTTGCGGATGAAAACTTGTCTGCATACCGGCAAGCGGTTTTAACGGCCATCAAGGAAGTTGAAGATGCGCTGGTCAGTGAGGTCAAGCAACGTGAACACATCAGGGCCCTTGAAAATGTTCTGATTACTGCCCGTAAGGCATTAGAGGAGGCAGGAATTCGGTATCGTAACGGACTTACCGATTACCTGCCGGTGTTGACTCAACTGTTAGCGGTTCAGAACCTCGAAAGAAATTTAATTCGACAGCAGGCGATCCTGCTTAATGCACGCGTCAGTCTCTATCGCTCGCTGGGCGGAACATGGACGGACTCACTGGCGCCTTGAGGAATAAAATATAACCAAAATTGAGGTATAAAAACCTTACAGGAATGAAAATGGGAGATAAAAAGCAAAACGATGTGTTGCCGGAGAAACAGCCGAATTCTGCTAAAAGTCCACGACCTATCATTAGAATTGTCCTATCGCTTCTTATACTCGGTGTTGGTATAGGTGCAGCATCTTACCTAAAGAACAGTGCGCCCCGAACCCGGAAACAACCGCCGGTTAAGCTGAGTCCGACGGTTTTGATTCAAACGGCAAAACCTTCCGGCTATCAGATTATCGTAACCGCCATGGGAACCGTTATTCCTGCCCGGGAAGTGGTGCTAAAATCCCGTGTGTCCGGAGAAATTGTAAAGATTCATCCTGAGTTCACGGAAGGCGGGTTTTTAAAAAAAGACACGGAAATTATCCAAATTGATCCTCAAGATTACGAGCTGGCTCTGGCTCGAAAGCGAAGTGCAGTGACCGATGCCGAGTATGCCCTTAAACTGGAGTTGGGTCATCAACAAGTGGCCAAGCGAGAATGGGAGCTTTTAAACCAGGGCAAACCGGCACAGGATATGGAAAAGGAACTGGCGCTGCGCCAGCCCCACTTAAGCAAGGTCAGAGCGGATCTGTCGGCAGCAGAGGCCGAACTAAAAGCAGCAATGCTTGATCTTGAGCGAACCCATATCACGGTGCCCTTCAATGCCATGGTGCGTTCAAAGTCAGTGGATCGCGGCTCCCAGGTAGCATCCCAGGAACCTCTGGCCGAACTGGTGGGCACCGATGCTTACAGAATCCAGGTATCCTTACCTGTGGATCGTCTCGAATGGATCGACGTTCCGGTTCAAGCCGGCGATTTTGGTTCCGAAGCCCGTATCATTTATGGCCAGGGTCATGAATGCAGCGGAAAGGTTATCCGGTTGATGGGGGATCTGGCAACCGAAGGGCGCATGGCCCGAATCTTGGTGGAAGTTGCCGATCCGCTCGGCTTGAACGCTTCCAATCAGGATCGCACACCCCTTTTAATCGGCGAGTATGTCAGGGTAAAAATTTTGGGTCGCAAACTTAACAACGTATTTCAAATTCCGCGTACGGCCTTGAAAGACAATTCAAGTATCTGGATCGTTAGTGAAAACCAAACATTGGAAATTCGAAAAGTGCGTCCGGTCTGGCGTGATGCCGACGTTGTCCTGCTGCAAGACGGCCTGACACCCGGAGAACAGTTGATCGTTTCGGATTTACCTGCACCTGTGGAAGGAATGGCAGTGCGAGTCGAACCATTGACATCTGGAATAAAGAGCGACCAACCTGTGAAAGAAAAATCAGCAAAGGATGTGGATTCATAGTATGAAAAGTCTTCCCCAAGATGATCCCCAAAAAAAAGGGCCCATTGCCTGGATGGCCAGTCATTCAGTGACAGCCAACCTTCTCATGCTGGTGCTTATTGTTGGAGGATTTTTTTTAGGCTTTCGCATCAAGAAGGAAGTATTTCCTTATTTTGAATTGGATCGGGTTCAAATCACCGTTCCCTATCCCGGTGCCAGCCCCCAGGAAGTGGAGAGGGGTATCATATTGGCCATCGAGGAAGCCGTACAAGGGTTGGAAGGTGTCGATGAAGTTCGGTCATCTGCAAAAGAAGGGGTTGGTACGGTTACCGTAGAGATGATAGAAGGCGAAAATCTGCAAAAGCTGGGTCAGGACATCCAAGGTGAAGTGGATCGGATTACGTCTTTCCCCGAAGAAGCAGAAGAGCCCAGGGTGGTGATTGTTTCCAGAAAGCGTTTTGTTGTTTCTCTGGCGCTTTACGGCGATCAAAGCGAAGGGGTATTACGTGAATATGCCGAGTATTTGCGGGACCGATTGCTCCAGGACCCGGATATCACCCAGGTTGAACTGGTAGGGGTGCGTAACTATGAGATCAGCGTAGAAATCTCCCAGGACAAATTACGAACGTATAACCTTACTCTGGAGGAAGTTGCCCAACGGATCGGCAGGACATCCGTTGAACTTCCCGGCGGCGCCGTGAAAACCCCAGGCGGCGATATTCTCATCCGCGTGAAGGAGCGTAAGGATTACGGGCATGAATTCGGAAAGATTCCGATTATTACAGGCAACGACGGAACCCAGGTTCTGCTTGAAGATATTGCCGATATTAAGGATGGATTCGAAGAAACAGATAATGCCGCCACATACAACGGCAAACCCTCCGTAATGGTCGAGGTCTACCGTATCGGCGATCAAACCCCTGTTTCAGTATCAAATGCCGCCAAACGGGTGGTGGAGGATGTAAACCAGGAGCTGCCCCCGGGTCTGACGGTTGTTCTTCGCAATGACCGGTCGGATATCTATCGGCAACGAATGGGACTGCTCATCAAAAACGGATGTATGGGTCTGGGACTCGTGTTTATTTTACTGGCATTGTTTCTGGAGATCCGTCTGGCCTTCTGGGTGGCTCTGGGTATTCCCATCTCTTTTCTGGGGTCCCTTTTAGTGCTGCCGACCATGGGTGTCAGCATCAATATGGTTTCTATGTTCGCGTTTATCGTTACTCTCGGTATCGTAGTGGACGATGCCATTGTGGTTGGGGAAAATGTTTATCATCATCACCAACGCGGTGTTCCCTGGTTCAACGCTGCCGTGTCAGGGACCAGAGAGATCACCATGCCGGTGACTTTTAGTGTGCTGACCAACATGATTGCTTTTGCACCCATGTTTTTTGTTCCCGGAATTTTGGGAAAGGTTTTTAAACAAATCCCCGTGGTTGTAATCAGTGTCTTCGCGATTTCGCTGATCGAATGCTTTTTGATTCTTCCTGCTCATGTCGGCCATCAAAAACCGTTGCGTCAAGGATTTTTCGGCAGGATGCATGCTTGGCAGCAAAGATTCAGCAACGCCTTTGTCCGTTTTGTTAACCAGAGATACGGTCCATTTTTGGGACTGGCCCTGCGCTGGCGATATGTGACGATGTGTTTGGGTATTGCTGTTTTGCTGGTTGTGGTCGGGTATGCGAAAAGCGGGCGCATGGGATTTGAACTTTTTCCCAAGATCGAATCCGATTATGCCAAGGTGACGGCCACACTGCCGTTTGGGACCGCCTTTCAAAAAACCGAAAAGGTGCAGCAGATGCTGGTTAAAGCCGCTCAGGAGGTTGTTGCTGAAAATGGTGGAAAAACACTCATGGAAGGAATTTTTGCCAGGATCAATGGCAACCAGGCCGATGTTCGCATCTACTTGACTCCGCCGAACAAACGTCCGATCTCGACCGCGCAATTAACGGAGCGTTGGCGGGAACGGGTGGGAATTATTCCGGGATTGGAATCAATTTTATTTGAATCCGATGCCGGTGGACCCGGTCGCGGGGCCGCCATTACCGTAGAACTCAGCCACAAAGATATTGGTCTGCTGGAAAAGGCCGCTGCCGATGTTGCCAAAGCCCTGAGTTTTTATCCGATTGTAAAAGATATCGATGACGGTTTCGCTCCCGGCAAACAGCAGATCGATTTTCAGATCAAACCGGAAGCCCGCAGTCTTGGATTAAGGTCCAAAGAGGTGGCCAGGCAAGTCCGGCATGCTTACTACGGTGCCGAAGCATTACGGCAACAGCGAGGTCGTAATGAAGTCAAAGTCATGGTCAGACTCCCCAAGGAAGAACGGATTTCCGAGTATAATCTTGAAGAAATGATATTGCGAACGCCAACCGGTAGTGAAATTCCATTGCGATCTGCCGTCAACCTACACCGGGGACGTGCCTATACCGATATCAATCGTCGAGACGGCCGCCGGATTGTGACGGTGGAAGCCGACGTTCGGCCCAGAAGCAAGGCGGGCGAGGTGTTGCGTTCTCTTATCGCTGAGACCCTGCCGGAATTGCAAAACAAATATCCGGGTCTGACCTATAGTTTTGAGGGTCGGCAGGCTGACCGTCGGGAAAGCATACAGAGCCTGATGCAAGGACTTTTGGTGGCCCTTGTGATCATTTTTGCCATGTTGGCTGTTCCATTGAACAGCTATATCCAGCCGGTGATTATTATGACGGCCATTCCCTTCGGCATTGTGGGGGCAGTGATCGGGCATCTGATTATGGGCTATAGTCTGAGCGTGCTCAGTATGTTCGGCGTGGTGGCGCTTTCAGGTGTGGTGGTCAATGATTCCCTGGTGCTGATTGATTTTGCCAACCGCAAGGAACGGGCCGGAATGAATCGGCGCGACGCGATTCATCAGGCGGGCATTCACCGTTTTCGACCGATTATTTTAACCACTCTGACAACTTTCGGCGGTCTTTCACCGATGATCTTTGAAACATCCCGACAGGCCCGATTTTTGATTCCCATGGCCCTTTCTTTGGGATACGGTATTTTGTTCGCAACATTGATTACGCTGGTTCTGGTACCGTCTCTTTATCTTATTGTTGAAGATATCCGTCAATTCATCCGACCTAAACTGAGCGTCTCGAATAGTGACATTGCTATAAAGAAGTGATGATAATTATTCAATATACATTGCTAAAATCGCTAACGGGTTTAATCTAATCGTTAGATTTAATTTTTAGAACGTTTCGACCAATATCTCCAACCATCTAATCTTATTACATCTTTCCTCTTGACGGATGGACACCTTTAACCGTATATAGAATAACAATTATTGACTCATGTTCTTATAATTTACAGACCACATTCAATCATATTGAATTTCAAGCTAACAATGGACAGACTTGGCCATTAATTGAGTATTAACGAGCGACCGGCGCTTAAGGAGGACTTTATGTTTAAAAAACTTATACTGGGAGTAACCGCAGCGTTTTTTTTCTTTTCCTTGTCATTTTTAACTTCGGGAACAGCCATGGGGGGCGATAAGACGTTTACGTTTGGATTGCTTTTAGTCGGACCCTATAATGATCACGGATGGAGCCAGGCGCATTTTGAAGGGGGAAAATATGTGGAAAAAATGATTCCCGATGCCAAAATGATATATATTGACAAGGTCAATCCTGCCGATCGTCCCGGCATTACGATTCCCCAGCTCGTAGATGATATGGTGGAAAAAGGAGCCAGATTAATCATTGCAAATTCTGATGACATGAAAGACGGAACCAGGGAAGCGGCCCGGATGCATCCTGAGACACATTTTCTTCATATTTCCGGTGATGATGTTCTCACCGAAAAGGCGCCAAAGAATCTTAGCAACCTGATGGGGAGAATGGAATACGGAAAGATGATGGCCGGATTTGTCGCAGCAATGACCACCAAAACCGGTAAAATCGGATATCTTGGTCCTCTTGTAAACGAAGAAACCCGACGGCTGGTTGTATCGAGTTATCTGGGAGCAAAATATGCCTGGGAAAAGGTTCTTAAAAAAGATCCGGCCAAGTTGAAATTTCAAGTAACCTGGATTGGCTTTTGGTTCAATATACCGGGTGTGACTGCCGATCCCTCCCAAGTTGCCCATAACTTTTACAACACCGGATATGATGTTGTTCTATCCGGAATAGACACCACTGAAGCTGTCGTTGTTGCCACGCAAAAACAAAAGGCGGGAAAAGAGGTCTGGGCAGTTCCTTACGATTATATCGGCGCCTGCACAGGCGGTGCTGATGTTTGCCTAGGGGTTCCCTATTTCAACTGGGGCCCGGGATATGTTTCTTTTGTAAAAGCATCGATGGCAGGAAAATGGACGTCCAAATGGGTCTGGCTGGGGCCTGACTGGAAGGATATCAACAATCCTGATACCAGTACGGTTGGTTTTGCGACCGGACCGGCATTGTCTTTGTCAGCCAAAACAGCTCTAAATAAATTTATCAAGGATCTCGGAACAGGTAAAGCAGAACTTTTTAAAGGCCCCCTTTTTTATCAGGACAGCACTTTATTTCTTAAAGACGGTGAAATTGCGACTGATAAAAAGGTTTGGTATATGAAACAGCTTTTAAAGGGGATGAGCGGGCAAAGCAGCGCTAAATAGACCAAATGAATCTTTTTGGATATTTTCTAAGATGTGGATAGAACTCCAGGGGATCCACAAATATTATGGACCGATAAAGGCCAATTACGACGTCAATCTCACCATTGAGCCGGGCGTTATCCATGGCATTCTCGGAGAGAATGGTGCGGGCAAAACCACATTAATGAAAATTCTTGCCGGTTACACCCGAAAAACCAGTGGCACCATTCTTGTTGATCAATCCCCTGTATATTATAAGACGCCGGCCCAAGCCTCGGAACTGGGTATCGGTATGCTTTACCAGGACCCTCTTGATTTTTCCCTGCTGTCGCTGCTGGACAACTTCATGTTGGGACAAACCACCGGAATAGTAAACCAGAAAAAAACATTTAGAAAGATTTTTGAAGAGACGGCAAATTTATTTAATTTTTCTCTTCAGCCGGATACTTTTGTTAAACATCTTACCATTGGTGAAAGACAGCAACTTGAGATTCTAAGGCTTTTGGCCCGGGGAATTCAGGTCCTGATTCTTGATGAGCCCACCACCGGCATATCCAGCTTGCAGAAGGAAACCCTTTTTCAGGCCCTTAAAAAACTCGCTTCAGAGGGTAAAAGCGTCATCCTGGTGTCTCACAAACTGGAAGATGTACAAGCCTTGTGCGATAAAATAACGGTGCTGCGACAAGGAACTTTAGCCGGGGAAATGGAAAGACCTTTTACGACAAACACCTTACTGGAAATGATGTTCGGTGAACCTCCTCTTCTTCCCATGCGCACCAGAAAAAAAACCGGAGAAATCATCCTTGAAATGAGTCAGATATCTGCTCCAGGTGGTCGTACAGGTTTAAAAAACTGTGACATCACCGTTTGCCAAGGAGAGGTGATCGGTTTGGCCGGTCTCGAAGGAAGCGGCCAGGATGTTTTTCTCAGGATCGCCGCCGGTATAAAACCGCCGTCCAGAGGATCAATACATATCAAAGGCGTCAATATGAACGGCAGGGATTATCATGTATTCAAAAGCCAAGGCGTCACATACCTGCCGGCTTCTCGCCTCGAAGAGGGATTAATATCTGGATTAAACATCGCAGAACACATTTCACTTTTGGATAAACAAAAAGGGTTTTTTGTGCGACGTCGAGACGCATTTCAAACCGCGGAAAAGAAGATCGCTAACTTTCGAATCAAGGGAGACCCTGATTCCAACATAGAATCTCTGTCCGGGGGAAACCAGCAGCGGCTGCTTCTTTCTTTTTTACCTGACGTTCCTGTACTGCTCCTCCTGGGGAATCCCACAAGAGGATTGGACATGGAATCCGTTCTCTGGGTTTGGCAGCACCTTCATCAATATTGTGAACACAAGACGTGTATCGTCTTTTCATCTTCAGAACTCGATGAAATCCTGATGTATGCAGATCGAGTACTGGTCTTTTTTAATGGCGTTGTGATTAAAGATGTACGGACAGACCTTACAGATGCCCATGAACTTGGACGGGCGATTGCAGGCAAAACTTAACCCGGATATTTCACGAACCTGATTCGTCCATTGGCTTCATTAGCAGAGGGTCGCGGTAGTTGACTGCAGCTTTCCCTGATGCCTTTTTGGAGCGAAGCGGAAATCTCGCTATCGGGGCAATGAATAAATCAGATTCGTGAAATATCCGGGTTGATTAAAGTCATTATGAAAACATTATTTAGATTTGTATTTGAGGGCGTTCTGACACTGTTTGTGGTGTTTTTGTTCACTACAATAATTCTGCTTGTTTCCGGTGCTCCGCCTTTTGCCGCCTATGTCCATATTTTTAAAGGATCACTGGGATCCTGGATTAAATTGGGCCAGGTCATTCAAGTCTGGATACCTCTGACTCTTTGCTCCGCAGGCCTCCTTTATACATTCAGAATCGATCTTTGGAACATCGGTATTGAAGGACAGATCATGTTGGGCGCTGTTTTTGCCACAGCAGTTCTCAGGGTTGACGCGGCAAAAAGCATGCCCTTGCTTTTTCTCGGGTTGTCTTTTCTGGCCGGCATCTCCGGTGGTGCAATATGGGCGATCGTTGCAGGGGTTTTAAAAACAAAAGGGGGAATTAATGAAATTTTTGCAGGACTGGGACTTAACTTTGTTGGTCAGGGGATCATCCTCTGGCTGATATTCGGACCCTGGCGACGTCCCGGAATCGCCTCCATGAGCGGGACCGAACTATTTCCTCAAAAGCTGTGGCTTCCCTTTATTCCGGCCTTGCGGCTTTCTCCTGTGGGGCTGGTTTTTGCATTGTCAGCCCTGGTTTTAACGGCACTATTACTGCGTTATACTCATATGGGATTAAATTTGAAAGCCATTGGGAATAACCGCCAGGCAGCCTATCTGTTTGGTTTGAAACCCGACCGATATATGATCATTGCCATGATTTTCGCCGGAGGGTTTGCAGGACTGGCCGGAAGCATTCAGGTCACCGGTGTGTATCATCGTCTGTTACCAGCCATTTCCAGTAACTATGGATACCTGGCCCTTCTGGTCGTGATGCTTGCAAACTACAATGTGTGGATAACGCCTTTGGTGGCCTTCTTTTTTGCGTGCTTAAACGTCGGTAGTATCCAGCTTCCCATGATGCTAAAACTCGATTCGTCATTAAGCGGCGTGATTCAGGGCTCGCTGGTTTTGGCAACGCTGGCGGTATATTCATGGCGAATCCGCGGAAAAATGTCCGAAGGAACTACTGCAACATGACTGGGCTTGATGTCACCATATTATTTGCCGGTGTCGTGGCCGGTGCAGCGCCCATTGTTCTGGCGACGCTGGGGGAAACGGTTACGGAAAAAGCCGGCATTATCAATCTTTCCCTGGACGGAACCATACTCTTAAGTGCCATGACAGCCTTTGTTGTTGCCTTTGAAACCAACAATATTTTATTGGGCTTTGTTTTTGCCGCCGTCGTGGGGGGTATTGTTGCGGCAATCGTTGCTTTTTTCAGCATATACCTTAACCAATCACAGGTGGCGGTGGGATTCGTTCTGACACTCATGACCCGTGACCTTGCCTACTTTCTCGGCAATTCTTATTCCCGCATGCATGGTCCCCAGGTTGTTCCTCTTCCGGTTCCGCTTTTAAAAGACATTCCATTTCTCGGGCAGATATTTTTTAATCAGAACCTGTTGGTTTATTTTAGCCTGGCCATGATCGTAGGTTGTTGGTGGTACATGTATAGAACCCCGCTTGGGTTGCAGCTCAGATCCGTGGGAGAAAATCCCCAGGCAGCTTATGCCAGAGGGATAAATCCTAAAAAGCAGCAAATGATGTATTCAATTTGTGGTGGTTTGCTGGTGGGGCTTGCCGGAGCGACGTTTTCTCTGTCCGTGAAGCCGGGCTGGGGACGGCCCCAGGGGGCTGAAGGAGTTGGATGGATTGTCCTTGTGCTGGTTATTTTCGGAGGATGGCATCCGATAAAAGCCGCGATGGGTGCTTATCTTTTTTCATTTTTGCAAGTCATTGGAATATACTGTCAGGGATGGTTGCCCACCGTTCCGGCCCAGGTATTTCAAGTGGCGCCGTTTCCGTTGATGATTTTTACCCTTTTGGTCATGTCATTGGCCCAGAAAGAGTCTGTGGTGAACTGGGCCGAAGATCATATTAGAATGAAATCGATATTGGCATTTTTTTCCGGCAGCGTACCCACCTCCTTGGGTAAACCCTTCAGACAGGATTGATTGACAACTTTTTTAATTTATTGTATGAATCGCAATAAATTTTTCATTATCATTATTATGAGATTCTATGAATTCAACCTTAACTGAGGTCCAACAAGTGGAGCAATAGCAATGGCAAAGATCGGAATTATCGGGGGCTCCGGGCTGGATGATCCGGGAATACTAAATAATCCGGAGATCATACAAGCAGGCACCCCATATGGAAAACCGTCTTCTGCATTATCTACGGGTAAAATTAACGGGGTCGATGTTGTTCTTATTGCAAGACACGGGGAAAAACATAAGTTGAGTCCGAGCCAGGTCAACTACAGGGCAAATATATTTGCCTTAAAAGACCAGGGCGCGACCCATATCCTTGCAACATCGGCGTGTGGCAGTCTCAAAGAGGAAATAGAAAGAGGACATTTTGTCATTGTTGATCAGTTTGTTGATTTTACAAAGCACCGAAAGACAACCTTTCATGATTCCTTTGAAAATGGGGCTGTGCATACGGCCATGGCTGAACCGTTTGACATTGAGCTGCGAAAAACGCTTTATAAAGCGGCAAAAGATTTGAATTATGAAACCCACTTTGGAGGAACAATGATAACCATCGAGGGGCCGAGGTTTTCAACCAAGGCAGAGTCGAAGATGTTTAAGATGTGGGGAGGGGATGTTATCAACATGTCGATTGCGACCGAAGCGGTTCTGTCAAATGAAGCAAAGATACCGTATGCGGTGGTCGCCATGTCTACCGATTATGACTGCTGGAAGGAAGATGAGGCGCCGGTTTCATGGGAGGAAATCCTGGAGGTATTCAACCAGAATGCCGATCGAGTTAAAAAGCTTCTAGTGAAAGCTGTTTCAAATATAAAGTGAGGCTAATATGAATCTCAAAGAAAAGATCAGAACCGTACCGCACTGGCCTATTAAAGGAGTGATGTTCCGGGATATTACGACCCTTTTGCAGGATCCTGCGGCCTTCAAAGAAACGTGTGACATGCTTTATGATCGTTATCAAGACATGGAGATTGAAAAGGTGGTCGCCATTGATGCAAGGGGGTTCATTTTCGGTGCGGTGCTGGCCTATAAACTCAACGTCGGGTTCGTTCCTGTAAGAAAAGCAGGGAAGCTACCCTATAAAACCATCAGCGAGTCATACACCCTTGAATACGGTAAGAGCATTGTGGAGATGCATATTGATGCCATTAAAAAGGGTGAAAGGGTTCTGGTGGTAGATGATCTGATCGCCACGGGCGGCACGATATCCGCCGCAACAAAGCTGGTGGAAAAACTGGAGGGCGAAATCGTTGAGTGCGTATTTATTGTGGAACTGCCTGACCTCAAAGGTATGGACAAGATAAAAAAATATAACGCCTTTACTTTAACCGAGTTTGAAGGGGAATAATATATGACCTGAATCTTGCATGAAAATTGATGAGAATCTTTAAACTAATTCATATTATCAGCATCAAACTTTTCAATACCCTTGCTCCGGTCAATAAATGATTCCAAATTATCTTTTACGGTTTCATAACTTGACATCATCATGGCGAATTTATTGATAATCGGATCATCATCTCCCAGTTGTTTTCTTATGTCATTCATCATTTTCTCTCCTTGCTGAAAATGCTTTTTAATCTTTATAAGAAATGCTTTTCGTTTCTCATGTTTTGTCCGTTCTTTACTAATAATCGGCAATAATCTTTGAATGGAATGTTCAACCAGTACGTCCCTGGAGGCATTAAACATGTTGGAAATTTCATCTAATGAAGCGAGTGATTTTCTGCTGATCACAAACGTTTTTTGGATTCGGCCCTGTTTTTTTATTTTCATTTGTTTAAATTCACGGGCGATTGATTTTAGACTCCCCATATCCTCAGCCAGATGATCGAAAAGAGATTTTTGTTTGATACCCATTTGATTGGCCAGGATGCCAATAGCCTCAATACAACCTTGCGTTAGCCTGAAAGTGGCACGAACCGATTGTCTGCCTTTTAAATCAGAAGTAAATGCCTTGGTCAGTGAAATTTTTTCTTTCTGTTTTTTATCATTTTCCTTTGACATTGTATTAGCCTCCAAAACCGATATCCATTACCAATATAGACACAATTGAAAAAGTAATTCAAGAAAAAAATTGAAAATAAATCTTGACATTTTATTTTCTGAATTTATTTTTTTATTAAATAAATTTCGTCATGTTGGAAAATACATCTAACCATTTAAAAAAGAACAAAATAACGAACAAAGGAGGATGGTATCATGTTTTACAGAAAGTTGTTCAATATTCCGACTTGGGGATTAAATAGGTCTTTTCGTGATTTCGATCGGTTACGAAGGCAGATGGATGAGCTTTATGGTGCCTTATCCGGTGGAAACCTTCCAATGCCATCAGCCGGAGTATTTCCTCTGACCAATGTGACTGAGGATAATGAAAACTATTATGTAAGAGCTGAGTTGCCCGGTATTAAATCTGATGAACTGGACATCCAGGTTACGGCAGAAGGAATTTCAATTTCCGGCGAAAGGAAAATACCTGAAGAGGGCAACAACGTAAGGTACCACAGACGCGAGAGAGAAGCGGGAAAATTTTCCAGATTGATCAATTTGCCGGGAAAAGTTGATGTCAATAAAGTTGAGGCTTCTATGGAAAATGGTATTTTGAAGGTTACCATACCGAAATCCGAGGCTGCCAAACCCCGGCAGATTAAAGTTCAGTAAGGTCATTTAAATAAAATGGAAGGAGGGATAACAATGACGGTTAAAGAATCCAAGGGTCTTCAAGTAAAGCCGAAACAGGAATTAACCTCACCGGCCGAGCAGACACGACCGGGGGTGGTTTTTACGCCCAGTGTCGACATTTTTGAAACAGATCATGAAATTACTCTTTTGGCTGACATGCCAGGGGTTTCAGCCGATAACCTGACCATTGATCTTAGAGAAAATATATTAACTTTAACTGGTGAGGTCGCACCTTTTGAAGGTGCTAATGAAGAGGATATTCTGATTGAGTACGAAATCGGCAAGTACCACCGGCAATTTAATCTTTCCAGCTTAATTGATCAGAGCAAGATCGACGCCAAGCTAAACGATGGTGTGCTGAGGCTTTCGCTTCCGAAGGTTGAGGAAGTCAAGCCCCGTAAGATTGAGATTAAAACCGGATAAACATCCTATGCGCCGGATATTCATAAGTTTACAAGGATATCCGGCGCTATTACCCATAACTTCTTGATATTGGCCTTAGAGATGTAATGTATTAACCACAGCCAAGGAAGGTGGCAACAATATAAGAACTGAAGTATCTGTTTTCTGTCTATTTTATAAGGGAGGATCATCATGGCCAAAAGCTATTTTGTGATTCTCGGCGTTTCACCGAGTTCAACCGATGATGAAATAAAATCTGCATACCGTCGCCTGGCCAAAGAATTTCATCCAGACCACTACACAGGAGGAAACGAAACCTTTAGAGAAATTCAGGAGGCGTACTCTGTTCTGGGAAATGCTGGAAGGAGACAGCAATACGAAAAGCAGATTTCAAAGAAGCCAATGAGCGTGTCTGTAAAACGCACACCATA
>JASFGF010000018.1:0-16772 GCA_050123915.1 Desulfobacterales bacterium
GGTTTCGTATCTTTTAAAAATGTAAGGATAAAAGATTATGATGTTTAAAATAAAATGGATCGGACTGTTTTTGTGTTTTATCTTCATTCAACCGATACTCTTTCCCGTTTCTTTAGAAGCCCAGGAGCCTGTTGAAATTTTTACTCTCAAACAAACCATTGAAAGTGCTATAAAAGCAAATCTCGGGCTGAAATCATCCAAAGAAGAAACAGCAGCGGCCCTGGCGGTGAAAAAAGCCAGGCGCACGCAATTTTTCCCTACCCTTAGCGCATCCTATGGATACAATCGGTTTGACGCCGAAACAGTATCAGGCGGTTTTACAGCGGTTCCAAAAGAAGAATACAGTTTTGTAACTTCATTCAGTCAACCGGTGTTTACAGGTTTTTCTTTGCTGAGGCAATACGACATCGCCAAGCTCGGTCTGGATAGAGCCCAAGTTAAGGAAAAACTTGTTCGTCAGGATATCATTCTCGATGCAAAAAACGCGTATTTTCAACTGCTGCAGAATCAAAAGCTGCATGATATCGCTCAAAAAACCGTTGTACAGATCAAGGCTCAAAAAGAGGTGGCCGATAATTTTTACCAGGTCGGCATGACGCCGTTGAACGATCTGCTCCAGGCACAGGTTGAACTGGCCAATGCCAAACAGGAACTTATTGTTGCTAAAAACAATCTGGACAATGCCGAGTCGAACTTTAATACACTGCTTCGAAGACCCATAAATACGCCGGTGGTTCTTAAAGACATTCTTGATTATTCTCCTTTTGAAGAATCCCTTGAGTATTGTCTTGCCGAGGCTGAAAAAAATCGGTTTGAAATAAAAATTGCCGATATGGAAGTCGAAATTGCACAAAAGCAATTGGATCTTACAAAAAAAGATTATTACCCATCCATTGACCTGCAAGGGAATTATTTTAAATACGGGACACAATGGGATATAGACGGGGGCGAAGGCATCTATGACCCAGAGGGATGGAATATAGAAGCTGTGGCAAAATGGAATTTCTGGGAATGGGGTCGGACCACTTATGGGGTTAAGGAAAAACATTCCCGACTTTCCCAGGCACAGCTTAAAAAAACAGACATTCTTGATAATATCCACTTGGAGGTAAAGACGGCTTATCTGAGGACTCAGGAAGCGGAAAGGGCGATCAAAACGGTAGAAACAGCCATCGAGCAGGCAAAAGAAAATTTCAGGATCAACCAGGAACGTTATAAAGAACAAATCTCCACGCAAACCGATGTGCTCATTGCCCAAACACTTCTTTCAAGAACCATGACAAATTATTACAATGCATTGTACGCATTTAAAATTTCTAAGGCGACGCTGTATCGAACGATCGGCCAGGAAGTTATTGAATGATTGAGAAACAGAATAAAAGCGCTATAATTCGGCTGTTTCACGTTCACAAGAATTACGGGGCCGTTAAAGCGCTCATCGATATCACACTTGACGTTCCAAAAAACGAACTTCTTTTTATCAGCGGACCCAGCGGGGCAGGAAAAACGTCTTTGCTGAAGCTTTTGTACTTTGGAGAAGCTGTATCAGAGGGACAGGTATTGATTGATGGAATGAATCTATCAAGAATATCCCATCATCGGGTACCGATTCTTCGACGAAAGTTCGGCGTCATATTTCAGGACTACAAGCTGATTTCTACAAAGACCGTATTTGATAATATTGCCATTGTGCTTGAAGCAATGGGAAAAAAACGGCGATTTGTTGAGAAAAAAGTCAGGAGTGTACTCAGAACTGTCGGTATGGAAAACAGCATCCATTCTTTGCCCCCGACCCTGTCCGGTGGGGAACAGCAAAGAATCGCCGTTGCCAGAGCTATCGTCGGAGACCCAAAGATTATACTTGCAGATGAACCCACCGGCAACCTGGATGAGGATTCTGCCGATATTATCCTTAACCTGCTCAAAAGATTTCATATCCGAGGCGCTACGGTTATTATTGCAACCCACGATAAAGAACTTATCCGCAAAACCGGGGGCCGTGTCATTCATCTGAAGCAGGGTCGAATGCAAACAACATCCATCCATTAAAGAACGTGTTCTGATGATCATTTATTATAAGCGGGCCATAAAGGATATTCTTGATCACCGATTTTTGAGTGCTGTGACCATTGCTACCATTGCGATTGCCATACTTATTGCCAGTGCTTTTGCTCTTTTTTTTATAAATGCAAACGCTATTGTGAACTCCTGGAAACAGGGAATCCGGATAATGGTCTATCTAAAGCCCAATTCCTCTGAAATAATAGTTGCTGATATCAAAAGCAAGATTGAGGGTATGAAAGGCGTAAGGAATGTTCGGTTTATTTCAAAAAAAGAGGCATTGGAACGGTTAAAAGATCGGATGAAACGGCAGTCCTCATTGCTGGACGACTTGCAGGAAAATCCCTTGCCGGATGCCTTTGAAGTCCGGCTTAAAGACAATTTCCAAAACCAGGATAAAGTCGAAACGCTTGCTGCTCACCTGGAATCGATTTCACAGGTGGATGAAGTCGAGTATGGACAAGTGTGGCTGGGACGATTTACGAACATTCTCAATTTGTTCAGGTTAACAGGATATGCAATGGGGGCTCTTTTTTTTATGGCAACTGTTTTAATAGTCGCCAACACCATTCGCCTGGTGCTTTATTCAAGGCGCGAAGAGGTCGAAATCATGCGGCTGGTCGGTGCAACCGACGGATTCATCAGAGCACCTTTTTATATGGAAGGTCTTATCCAGGGAGCTTTGGGCGGGATCATCGGACTGGGAGCATTATTTGTTCTTTTTATGTTTATTTCATCGAATGTCGATAAAGGGTTAACTTCAGGTCTGTTTGCAATCAGATTTCTTTCTTGGAAGGCGTTTTTTGGAATATTAATTTGCAGCATGTTTGTAGGGTGGGTGGGGTGCTTTCTTTCTCTAAAACAGTTCTTAAAACAATAACATATGCTGCAGTCGGTGTCATTATCATACTGCAATTTCTCGATGTTTGTGTTGCACAATCCGATGAAATCGGAATTGTGACCGCCCACAAGCTGAACGTTCGGTCCCAACCCGGCATTGAAAGTCCCTCTTTGGGATTGATTTCCAAAGGAACAAAAGTCAGAATCCTCGATCACCATAATAAATGGCTTAAAATTTTACATGATGACCAGGTCGGTTATATTCGAAATTTAGAGCGATATGTACACATTATATCTGAGAACAATACAAAGAAAACCGTAAAAACAGAAAATAACAATAGCGACATTAATGGCCCCAGGAAAGAGGCGAGAAGCATCAGTCGTGAGATAGAAAAGGGGACGGCCGAACTCTTGAGGTTTACCAGAAAGGAGACTTCAATTGTCAACAGCTTGAACGATATTGATCTGACACTTGATAAAACCAGAAAAAATGCCTTGTCTCTCAAAAAAGAGCTTGCTGAGTTTGAAAAAAAAATAAAGAAAGCGACAAATAAGTCCGAAGAACTTCAAAAAAGGATTAAAACCAGCGAAGAATATGCATCAAAGCGCCTGGTCGCTATTTATAAGCTGAACTGGCTGGGGAAAATATATGTTTTGGCCTCGGCTCAATCCGTGTATGAACTTTTTTATCGAAAAAAAGTTTTGGAACAGGTACTGGCATATGATGAAAATATTTGGGAAAATCTTCTGGACAATAAAGAAAAGCTTGAGCAGCTATTGGCTGAGTTGAATGCAAGAAAAAAGGAGAGGCTTGCCGTTGAAACAGATTTAGAAAAAGAAATTAAGATCATGTCTCGTGAGAGACAAAAGCGTTCACAACTGCTTGATGATATACGTAAAAAAAGGTCTTTAAAATTGGCGGCTCTTGAATCATTGAAGCAGGCAGCGGAAGATTTAGATCATACCGTCATATCTTTGAAATCAGACGCAGATCTGACGGAACCTAAAGAAAATATTTCACTAAAAAACTTTTCCTCCTTAAAAGGATTGCTTAATATGCCGGTTAAAGGTAAAATAGTATCCTTTTTCGGACCACACCGAAACAAAAAGTTCAATGTGATCAATTTCCAGAGTGGTATCGAGATAAAAGCCGACAGAGGTGAACCTATACGTGCCGTCTATAATGGACGAATTCTTTATGCCAGATGGTTTAAGGGATACGGAAATATGATCATTATTGATCATGGGAATAATTACTATACCATTTATGCCCATGCTCAGGAAATTTTTGCTTCACAGGGAGATACTGTTGAAATGGGCGAAGTTGTGGCAACCGTCGGAGACTCGGGGTCAATGATCGGTCCAAGCCTGCATTTTGAAGTACGTCATCATGGAAAGCCTGTAGACCCGTTGAAATGGATTAATAAAGGTTAGGCCGGACTTTTCAATGGGCTGAATGGAGGGCATTATAAGACGTCCGGATTAAAAGGAGAAACTCCATGAATTTAAAGAAAAAACAACATATTAAGCTGTGGCTGGCTCTGCTGATCGCTGTGGTTTTCTGCACCATTGGATCCGGTTTTTACCGAAATCTTTCGGCCGATGGAGCAGAAACATATAAGGGTTTGAAATTATTCTCCGATGTGATTGAATTGGTTGAAAACAACTATGTCGATCCTGTGGATTCAAAAGATTTGATCGAAAAGGCCATCCAGGGAATGGTCCACAGCCTTGATCCTCATTCTTCTTTGTTGGCTCCTGATGACTTTAAAGAGTTGCAGATTGACACCCAGGGCGAGTTTACGGGAATCGGCGTAAGTATTACCATGAAGGATGGTTTTGTTACCGTGATTTCGCCCATTGAAGGAACACCGGCTTACAAAGCCGGCATAAAAGCCGGTGATAAAATCATCAAGGTTAACGGTAAAACGACAGGAGATTTGAGACAGGCCGTAAAAATGATTCGGGGACCAAAAGGAACCGAGGTCGTTGTTACGATTGCCCGGGAAGACGCCAAAAAACCAATTGATTTCAAAATTATTAGGGATATTATCCCTGTTGAAAGCGTCAAAGCGACGGTTTTAAAACCCGGATACGGATATGTCTGGATCACCAACTTCAGGGATAATACAACCGATGACCTTCTTTCAGAGTTGGAAAAACTCGAAACCAATAAAATACCCTTAAAAGGGCTTATCCTTGATCTTCGTGACAACCCGGGCGGGCTTCTTAACCAGGCGATCGAGGTTTCGGATCTATTTATCGAAGAGGGAACCATTCTTTCCATCAAGGGACGTAAGGAAAAAAATACCCAGATTTATAAAGCGACCCCGAACAAAGTCAAACGGAATTATCCCATTGTTACATTAATTAACGGCGGGAGTGCCAGTGCCTCAGAAATCGTAGCCGGTGCCCTCCAGGATCAAAAACGTGCGCTTATATTGGGGACTTCTTCCTTTGGGAAAGGTTCGGTGCAATCTGTGGAGAAATTGAGGGACGGTTACGGCCTTAAATTGACCATTGCGAGATATTATACACCCAGTGGTCGCTCCATCCAGGCAAAAGGTATTCAACCGGATATCATTGTAAAAAGAAGGGTTATCGACAAGGAAGATATGGATGATATCAGTGAAGGGATGCTAAAGGAAAAAGATCTTCAAAATCATCTTGAAGCGGTGCCTGAAAAAGGTCAAGAGAAGAAAAGAAAAGGAGGCGAGAAAGACAAAGGGCATAGTAAACAGGACATCGAAAAAGCTAAATTTATATATGGCCAGCTTAAGACCGAACAATTACTGACGGATAATCAAGTGATACGTGCCCTTGATATTCTTTTGAGCTATGAAATCTTCAAGAATGTCCAAAAATAAGGTATGGCTAAAAAAAAGGGACGACGGCCAAAGAAACCGTTAAAAAGATCGGCTAAAGGCAGTATTCAAAAAACGTATCTGCTAAAAGCCGTTACCGGGCTTGGTATTTTGATACTCCTGGTCGTTACTGCCGGTGTTTTGACACACCATTTGATATCGAAAAGATATACGGTGTTGCCGATGACAAAACCCCGGGTCATAAAAATGCCCAGGTTTGAAATCTATCCAAAAAATGACATACCACACCATAAGCCCATACCAAAAACCAAACCCGCAGTGCCTGCCAAATTACCCAAAGTTGCCATTATTATCGATGATATCGGCTATGACAAACATATCGCCAAAAAATTCCTTGATCTTGACGCGGTCCTGACATTTTCCATACTCCCTCACAGCACTCATGATAAAAAAATTGCCAAGATGGCTCATTCCAAAGGATTCGATGTAATGTTACATCTGCCCATGGAGCCCAATGAATATCCACTGATAAATCCCGGTCCTGGAGTTCTTCTTACTTCCATGTCGCCAGATCAACTCATCAACCAGCTCAACGAGGACCTGGACGCAATTCCTTTTGTCAAGGGTGTCAATAATCATATGGGGTCAAAAATGACAACGGTTGCCCCTCAACTCCATCAGATTTTTTCTATTTTGAAGAAAAGAAAACTCTATTTTATTGACAGTCGTACCACTGTGGACACACTTTGCGGACCATCGGCACAATTACTGCAAATTTCTTTTGCACAAAAAGATGTATTTATTGATCACATACCGAAGCCTGATTTTATCCGAGAAACCATACACCGGCTTATAAAAATCGCCGGCAGCCATGGTGAAGCCATCGGTATTGCACACCCGCATATTACAACTTATGAAGTTCTTCGTGAAATGCTTCCCGAGTTAAAAGAAAAAACGATTCTGGTCCGTGCATCTGATATTGTACATGTTCCAGATTCGTTTTCACCAAAACTGAGCGTTTCAAATAACGACAGGAATATAAAAAATTAACAATTTAGGTTTAATAAAGAAAACGCTTGCGGGTAAAAAGACTTCATCGCGACACTATAACCTATTTTAAAAATAAGATTAGAGTTCAGGAACAGTAAGTTGAGCTTTGCAAAATCCCGAGAATCGGGGGCGCAAAACGGTTAAAAAGCGGAGCATACACCCAGTATGTGGGCATTTTGAACCGTTTTGCAACACAGCCATGGGCACTTAATTTTTTTTGAGATAGGTTCAAATAAGCAGGGCTTTTTATGTCTCATACTCTGGAAACACCGGTGAGATTAAACAATAAAATACTTGCCTATTTTTGCGTGTGTTATGTGCCGCTGGCACTCATTGTCGATCACATTGGCAAGTTTTCATTACCCGCAAATCACTTTCGATGGATTTTTTGGTTTGCCATACCTGCGGTTCTTTTCCTGCTGACTGTTTTTTTAGCAAAAAATCGAAGTGAGATCTTACACTGGTTGGATGCGAGGGCCATTCACCGTAAAGAATGGTATGTGGCGTCAGCCTTGATGTTGGGTTTGGTTTTGGCGATCGCTCTTATTCCGATAGTTCCCTCTTTAGCTGACTACTATAAACCCGGCCGGATAAATTTCAGCTACCGGTTTTTTTGGCTATTGGCCTGGTTTCCAGGCTGGGAGTTGATGCACCGCTGCTTATTGGCCTATCATATACCCCGTTCATTGCCAAAGTACTCCTGGCTGCTCATACCTTTATTTGAAGGCTTGTATCACTTCAATAAACCCTGGCCTGAAATGTTGGGTATGTTTGCCTGGAGCGGCGTATTAACTTTCTGGACGATTAACCGTAAAAATGCCTGCTTGGCGATCTTGGCACACCTGGTGCTGGAATGCTTGTTGATTGCTTATTTGGGTTTGGCTGCTTGAGCCCTAAACGAGAATGCTCCGCGAGGGCGTATAAACTTGTGCTTTAGCACCCACCATGGCCGAACCTGAGTTGTCTATAAACATTTATCGCTAACTCATCCTATTAATTGATTAAGTGATCATTTCATTTAATTCGGGTCAACGCGTGCTAAAGCGTTTTAAACAGTCTGTCGGTTTTCAAGAGAAACATGCCCTCGATTCGCTGCACCGAAATCACATGTGTTTGCCCTGTTTCTGAAAGGCAGGGTGCTTGACAGTGCAACGCGCGAATTGTATTGTCTTCTTATAATAAGCCAATCAGAGAAAATAACGGAATACCATGAAGAAAATTTTCAATCTTTTTTTAATGATGGTTATTTCTATTTCTCCGGCATGTTTTACTGCCTTTGGTGCAGCAAATGCCAGGGACATTCGTAAACCCGTATGTGCCGGCAGTTTTTATCCTGATACACCTGAAGAATTAACAGCCATCATCAAGCAGCTCGTCAACCAGGTAAAACCGATTCATGTGAAGCCACCGCCATATTCGTCCCTCAGGGCGCTCATCATGCCCCATGCGGGTTATATCTATTCCGGATGGACGGCTGCACATATATCATTGGTATTAAAGGAAAATCAATTCAAGAAGGTCATTGTGATGGGGCCGGATCATCGCATCGGCTTTGAAGATGGCGCCATCAGCGATGCATCTGTCTATGAAACCCCTCTTGGACGGATCCCAATGAACAAAGATGCGGTTTGGCTGCGCCAAAATAAAGATCTGTTTCGGGCAATTCCGGTTTCCGACCGATTCGAGCATTCTGTGGAAGTGATTCTTCCTTATCTTCAGTATTTTCTAAAAAAATTTGAAATTGTCCCGGTTGTGCTCGGTCAGGGCATGGATTTGGCTGAAAAAGTGACGGCTGCTTTTGATCTTTTGCTGGATCAAACCACCCTTTTGGTGGCCAGCTCTGACCTGTCCCATTATTTACCCTATCAGGAGGCTGTTGCCAGAGACCGAGAAACCATAAATATGATATTAAATCTTAACGTCGATGAACTGTTAGAACGTGAGAATGCAGCATGCGGCAAGACTCCGATTCTGGTTGTCATCAACATGGCCCGGCGGCATAACTGGCATCCGCTTCTTCTCCATTATTCGAACAGCGGGGATACTGCCGGTGATCGATCGAAAGTCGTCGGCTATGCAGCCATCGCATTTTATGGAGGTTTATCTATGAAAAACCATATGGATCCCCCTCAATCATTGAACGGGAGACAGGGGCAAATACTCGTGAAATTGGCCCGACAGACCATTGAGGAAAGGCTTGACAAACGTTCGATCAAGGTCGATCCGAATGCTATGACGGACTCGGTTTTTAATCAAAAAAGGGGCACCTTTGTGACACTGACCATTGACAAACAGTTGCGGGGGTGTATTGGAAACCTGGATTCCAAGGATTCAATTGTGGACGGTATCGAACGAAATGCCGTTAATGCCGCCTTTCGTGACCCTCGTTTTCCCCCTTTGAAAGCCGGTGAACTCGATCGGGTGGATATCGAAGTGAGCATTCTTACCGAACCCCAACCCTTAAAATACAGGGACAGTGAAGATTTGCTTTCCAAATTACGGGTCAATGTGGATGGGGTTATTCTTCGAAAAGGATCGGCCAGCGCCACGTTTTTGCCACAGGTATGGGCGCAGCTTCCACAGCCTGAAACGTTTCTTTCCCATCTTTGTACCAAGGCCGGTCTTTCTTCCGATGCATGGAAAGAAGGCAATCTTGATATTTTGACCTATCAGGTTCAATGCTTTGAAGAGGAAAAATGAACGTGCAATAACACGGGTGGTTATCGCTACGGGCATTTCATCCGTGGTGACCCAACTGTTGATCATTCGTGAATTTTTAGCCCAATTCCAGGGGAATGAGTTTATCATCGCCCTGATTCTCTTCAACTGGCTGGTTTTGGGGGGCATCGGCACGATTCTGGCCCGCTGGGTCACCCGGGGGTCGCGGACAGCCACCGCAAACCGTCTGGGATGGCTTTCGCTGTTTCTTTCAGGAATGCCTGCCGTACAAATTCCAGCCATTCGATTTCTTCGAGATGTCTTTTTCATTCACGGAAGCTCCGTTGGATTTTATCCGACGTTAACTTATTCTTTTTTGATCATTGCTCCTTATTGCTTAATGATCGGTTTTGTTCTTCCCTACAGCCTTTTCGTTATTCGGGCAGAAAAGCCGGACTATCCCGGCGCACGTATCTACATTATCGATAATCTGGGAGATGTATCCGGAGGGGTCCTGTTTTCTTTTGTCCTTGTCTTTCTGGTGACGCCGTTAAAAGCTGTATTTATAGCGAATTTACCGTTACTTCTGACAGCCTGTCTGTTGTTGTCTCGCCATTTTACCGGACCTCGGATGGCTGTTTATATGGGGACGGGAATAACGTTTCTCATCCTGATCACCGGTATATTTTTGGAACCAATATCGATGTTTCCGCCTTCAGGCAAACTGGTGTATTACAAGGAATCCCGGTATGGACGGATTGAAGTCCAGAAGAACCAGGAGCAGTTTACACTGTTTGTCGGGGGCGTTCCGCTGTTCGGCACCCAGAATTTGAGTATGGCTGAAGAAACCATCCATTATCCTCTGTCCCAATTGTCCCGGGTGCAGAATGTTCTTCTGATTTCTGCTGAAGGGGGTATGATGACCGAGCTCGAAAAATATCGTCCGGCTTCCATTGATTATGTGGAACTGGATCCAAGGGTGGCTGAAGTTGAATTCAGGTTCAAAATGATCAAAAAAATCCCCGGCCTGAAGCTTATCTATCAAGACGGGAGAGCTTATCTGACCGATTCGAACAAAATCTATGATGCCATCATCGTCAATCTGAGTGAACCGGATACATACCAAGTCAATCGATTTTTTACCGACAGATTTTTCGACCTTGCAAGACGTCATCTGGCCCGGCACGGGGTGTTGAGTTTTGCCATGGAAGGGTTCGACAATTATTTGGCCGAACCCCAGCGTCAAAAGCTTTCATCACTTTACAATACGGTGAAGGACTATTTTAAACATGTGTTGCTGCTGCCGGGGCAAAAAATCTTCTTCTTATGCAGCTCCCAACCCATCAGCACTGATATCCCTAAGCTTTTGGAGCAAAAAGGTATTTCAACGCGCTATACCAAAGGTTATTTTTACGGCAATCTAACCCAGGAACGAATCGAGCGGTTAAATGCCCTCATGGATCCGTTGACACCTAAAAATCGCGATGATTATCCTCAACTGATGCGCCTGATGTTTCAGCAATGGTTCGCCAAATTTTCCACTTCTCCAACCGTTTTCATTGTTATTTTAGCTGTGATATGCATGGTGTATCTTATTCGTATAAGTGCTGAAGAGTTTGTTCTCTTTTCCACTGGCTTTACCGTCATGGGGAGCGAGCTGTTGGTAATATTTGCCTTCCAGATTTATTTTGGTTATATTTATTTTCAAATCGGCCTTATCGTCACCATTTTTCTGGCCGGCCTGTTACCCGGCGCCTGGTTCGGCCATCGGTTTCGTTACAGGAGCAAGCAGACGCTGTCGCTGGCCGATGGATTGCTGATTCTTCTAATGGGCTTGCTGATTGTGGCTTTGAAGCAAAAAAGCTATGGTTTGCCGGTGAGTTTTTTCCTTTTTTACGGTTTTGCGGTGTCGCTGATCTGCGGCTTCCAGTTTCCGGTGGCGCTTTATTTGCGAGGTGGAGATGCGCCGGCAGTGACCCAGACCTTTTCCGCTGATTTAATCGGAGCGGCTTTCGGCACACTGATGACCAGTGTTGTCCTGATTCCCTATTTTGGAATCATCTGGGCGGCAGCCGGTCTGATCGGGCTTAAGATTTTGAGTTTAATAATTATCTTCGGTCGTTATGAAAAAAATTAGTCGACGTCATTTTCTCTATTGTGGTACGGGACTCCTTTGCAGTGCCGTGTCTGCAAATGCTTTCTGGCCTTTTTCAGAAAAAACAGCCATGTCATTGGGCCCGGACGATATCCGCGGCCATGTGTTCAAGGGGGATGCACCTGAGACGTTGTGGAAATGGTCCCACGAAGGATTTCTCTACACAAAGATGGACAATAAACTGGTGATGTGCGGTATTTGCCCTCACAGATGCCTTCTGTCACCGGGTGACCGCAGTGTTTGCCGTTCCAAGATCAATATGGACGGCATCCTTTACAGTTTGACCTATGGTAATCCATGCAGTGTGAATGTGGATCCCATTGAAAAAAAACCGCTCTTTCATTTCAAACCTCGCTCGAAAGCCTTTTCCATTGCCACCACGGGATGCAACTTTCGTTGTTTGAACTGCCAAAACTGGGAAATTTCTCAGGCCAAACCCCACGAAGTGCGCCATTACGAACTTTTCCCGGCAGATGTCGTCAAAACCGCACAACGCGCCGAATGCCTGTCCATTGCGTATACTTACTCCGAGGCGGTGACGTTTTTTGAATACATGATCGATACTGCGCGTCTGGCCAAAGATAACGGGATATCCAATTTGTGGATTTCAAACGGTTATATCAACCCGAAACCGCTTCTGGAACTATGCAAGGTTCTGGATGCGGCCAACATCAACCTCAAATCTTTCAGCAACGCCATCTATCGGAAACTGAACGGCGGACGTCTCCAGCCGGTACTGGATACCTTTAAAACCCTGCATGAACAGGGGGTTCATTTTGAAATGACAAATCTGGTGGTTCCCGGGTATGTGGATGATGACAAGATGGTCAAACAGATGTGCCAATGGATTCTGAAAAATCTGGGGCCGGATTATCCCCTTCATTTTTTACGGTTTTTTCCCAAATATAAACTTGACCGCCTGCCGGCCACTCCGCTTTCAACCCTGGTTCGATTCCGCAAACTGGCCATGGCCGAGGGAATTCATTATGTCTATATGGGCAATGCCGCCTATCCGGAGGGGAGTAACACCTATTGCCACAATTGTAAAAAGCTCTTGATTGAACGAACCGGTTATTTTGTGCCCACCTATAACTTAAACGGTAATAAATGCAAATACTGCAAAACAGCGATCCCCGGACACTGGGTATGATAGGGTGGATGTTCACTGAAAAGCAAACCTCGTGAACACCTATGTGATGGGTTACCAGAGAATTAGAAACTTCTTATCGCCTCTCAGTTCACCTCTTAACTTCTCCATGTGCCTCAGTGCCGCAACCTCTCTTTCCAAATCCGCCGGTTTTATTTGAAGTCTATCGGCTATGACCGCCGGCTCGACGCCGCCGGTTTCTTTTAATATAAGCAATATTTTTTGCTGTATCTCACTGAGTTCCAGGGCGCCGCCTTTGGATTTTGCAAAGGACTGGGCACTGTGAACCGCCCAAGGATCGCACGTTTTGGCTGGCGACAGCGCATCCATATAACAGTCTTCGCACAAGTTTTGACCGAAGTGTTCTTGTGCCTCGTTTGGATCTATGGTTTGGGAACAACGATCGCATTTCATTTTCTAACCTCCACGATTTTTTTCTGGGTGTTGAATTCGAAAATTTATAAAAACAATCTTAAACCTAAATTGAGCGATTTTCAAGTTTGCCGCCCCAGAGAAATAGGCTTCGCATTTCACAGGGCAGGCAGATACAAGGAAGATGTTGTTTCGCTATCTTCGTCTATGCGGAACGGCATCTGACGCAGTAAATGCGGTGATCCTCCTGAGGCGGATAAAAATTGGAAACCCTGCAGGATTTTAAATTATTGAAATTCAAAATGTCAGAATACCTTAAAAATATGATTAAATTCACCATTTCAAAAAATTGAAACGCTCAGATTAGGTTAAGGAAAAGACGGCTGTGTGTTAATTCAGAATCCCGTACTTTTTAGTAATGATGCAAATCTTTACAACTATAAAATGTTGTGTAATAATCCCAAACCATTCGATTTCGTGAGAAACAGTGATATATTTTTTGGTGTGATTTTTTTTCGAGCTTCGATATTTAACTAGAAGCCATCTCAAAATAAAGATATTGGTTCAATATCAAGGCGGAGCCGAGTTTTAACCCGCAGGCATACTCAAGTATGTCGAGGACTTAAAACGAGGCGCCAACGCCGAAATTGGGCCAAAAGATTATTTTGAGATAGCTTCTATATATTTTTTATCATCGGAGAAACCTCCACATGAATGGTTTTTACGGCAGATATCTAAAAATCGATCTAACCCATGAAAAATTTGATCTTGTGAATTTAAATGACGGGATTCTTTTGACATATCTTGGCGGGAAAGGTTTGGCTTCTTACCTTCTTTATTCGATAAATCCCCCGGGCGTCGATCCGATGTCACCGGACAATTGCCTGATTTTTGCCACCGGGCCTATTACCAACAGCAGGATATGGGGCTCAAGCCGGTATGGGGTATTTACAAAGTCACCCCAAACCGGTTTTTATTCTGAATCATATGCCGGTGGAAAAGTCCCGGAAGCCATGGATTCCTCAGGATTTGACGCCATTGTTGTTACAGGGAAAAGCAAACATCCGACGGTGGTTCTCGTTCAGCCTGATGGTGCCGAGTTCTTTGATGCTTCAGACATTTGGGGGGCGGACACCTATAGAACCGAAGATACCGTGAATCGAAAGTACGGAAATACCGGTTCGGGATCAGAAAAATCGGGTGCCGTTGTCATCGGCCCGGCCGGAGAAAACCGTGTTCGATTTTCAGTGATCGAAAACGATTACTGGCGATCGGCAGGAAGAACCGGCGTTGGGGCGGTCATGGGATCGAAACACCTCAAAGCCATCGTATTTAAGGGCGATAAAAGGCGCTCTCTTTTCGATGTCGAGGGTGTAAGACGTTTTTCAAAGGAAGTCGCTGAAGAATCAAAGAATAATCCGGCGGTTCAGGCATACAAAAACATGGGGACGTCATTGATGGTGAAAAAAATCAATCAGGCAAAGGCGTTTCCAACGAAATACTGGTCTAAAGGGTTTTACGATCAATGGCAAAAGATCGGTGCCGAGGCACTGCATAGACAATGTCGTGTTCAGCCGCGGGCTTGTGCAAAGTGCTTTATTGCATGCGGCAGGATGACCAAGGTGTTAAACGGCCGCCATGCCGGTTTGAAAATCGAAGGACCGGAATACGAGACCATCTTTGCTTTTGGCGGACTTTGCATGATCAACAGTATCGAGGAGATCACGTATTTAAACGACATCTGTGACCGTCTCGGTTTGGATACCATATCTGCCGGAAACCTTTGCGGACTCACCATAGAAGCTGTCAGAAGGAAAAAAATCGATGTTAAGATCGATTACGGCGACGTGGATGCCATTGCAGATTTGCTTGAAAAAATTGCGAACAGACAGGGTATCGGAGACATTCTGGCACGGGGAATTAAACATGCGGCAATGGTCTGGGGTATGGAAGATATGGCGGTGCATGTCAAAGGCCTTGAACCACCGGGTTATGATCCCAGGGTTCTTAAAGGCAGCGGGCTGGCATTTGCCATCTCAGACCGAGGCGCATGTCATTTAAGGGCGACCTTTCACAATCCCGAATTAAAAGGAATGATCAATCCGGAAGCTACACAAGGAAAAGCCGGGCTTTTGATCGATTTTGAAGATCGACTGATGCTGATGGACGCTTTCATTTTATGCCGATTCTTCAGAGACATCTATCCATGGGACCGGTTGAGCCGGATCATTGAAATGACCATTGGTTTAAAAGCAGATAAAGCATCGCTGCAAAAGATCGCTTTAAAGATATCCACATTGACGCGCTGTTTTAACATTCGGGAAGGGCTTAAATCTGAAGATGATAGACTCCCCAAACGCTTTTACAAAGAAATCCTTCAAACAGGACACGTTGTTAATGAAGCAGATTTGGCGGCAATGCTGAAAGATTATTACACCCTTCGCAGTTGGAATGAAAACGGAGTCCCCAAGGTAAAACCGGATATTTTATAATGTCGTTTTGCACGCGGAAATTGAAAAAATTCTCTTTAGATTGTTACTCTTGTTGTTAAAAAGAGATCTCTAATCCCGAAATTCGTGCCTGAAATATAAAATAATTTTTCTTTTTAATAGGTTACTCTGGTCAGACCCCTATCGAACTTGCCCTAAAGAACTCTTTTTTTCTCACCACAAAAACGCAATTCCACGCTTGCCCAGGATGTAGTCATCAAATATCGTTGAAGCTGGTTTATCCGCCATTCCAAGACAAACATGGAGTGGCAACAAATGCTCTTCGCGGGGGTGACAGTAACGCGCCGAAGGGGCTTTCTGCCACTCGATCAGAAGTCGTTCACGCTCAGACTGGGATATTGGGCCGGTACAACCCTCAATCAGCCAATTTTGGAAGTCATCATTGGCTGAATCTGGGGTATTAATTCCTTGCCAAGAAAATGCGCTCATGTTGTGGAATGAAAACCCGGACCCAATCACCAGGATATTTTCAACCATCAATTCCCGTAATGCTTTGCCAATGGAGATATGTTCCGTTGGATTAAGACCGCGCAATAGTGAAAGTTGCAGTGAAGGGATATCGGCTTGTGGATACATCAGTTTCAGTGGGATGAATAAGCCATGGTCAAATCCCCGCTGGGGATCGAGGTGAGCCGGTATATTATTTTTAAGCAGTAAGCCGGCTATCCTATTTGCAAGCTCGGGGTTTCCAGGGGCTGGATAAGTAATTTCATAGGCTTCATCAGGGAAACCATAATAATCGTAAAACATGGGAGGAACATGTGCGCTTAACAGCGTTGCTGTGCTTTCTTCCCAATGGGCACTGATGACGAGGATCGCATCCGGTTTCCTCAGCCGAGATGGAAGCTGCAGCATAAAATTTACCATCGCTTTGTGGCTCGCATCTCCGAGGATTGGCAAGGGGCCTCCTCCGTGAGAAAAATAGATAATTTGGGCTTGATGTTGAGGATTTTTTTGATTCAGCATTAAAACCTTTTTATTAAATCATTTCTTCTATTGTTTTTCAATTTGAAAACGGTCCTACTCACGCTTTTATATTGGATTTATCCTATAATTTCAAAAGGTTATTATCTGATTTGATGTCATTTTCAGCGCACCATTCTTTAAAAGCCGCCTGCTGTCGACCCGTCACACCACCTGCCGAAGGCATTGCG
>JASFGF010000019.1:0-16605 GCA_050123915.1 Desulfobacterales bacterium
TAAATTTAAAGGAGATAAGAATGCGTATTGTTGACATGCGATCGGACACCATTACTCAGCCGACACCCGCCATGCGTCAGGCCATGTACGAGGCAAAAGTCGGAGACGATGTGTTTGGTGAAGATCCCACGGTAAACCGCCTTGAAGAAATGGTTTCCGAACGGCTGGGAAAAGAAGCGGCATTGTTTGTCGCCAGCGGTACCATGGCAAACCTGGTGAGCCAGCTTACACACTGCGGCAGGGGCGATGAAATGATACTCGGTGATCAGTCCCATATGTTCGTTTACGAACAGGGAGGTTCCGCAGCACTGGGAGGTATACATCCTTGCAGCCTGAAAAATAAACGGGACGGCACAATGGCATTGGCTGATATAGAAGCTGCCATTCGTCCGGACGACGTCCACTTTCCCAGAACGAAACTCATTGTCCTGGAAAATACCCACAACCGGTGCAGCGGTAGTCCGTTGGATGTTGGCTATATATATTCTGTAGCAGAATTGGCCCATCGTTATGGGTTGAAATTACATGTAGACGGCGCCCGACTGTTTAATGCAACAACCGCTCTTGGTGTAGATGCCAAGGATCTTGTTTCCCAAGCCGATTCCGTCAGCATTTGTTTGAGCAAAGGATTGGCGGCACCGGCGGGTTCTGTTGTTTCCGGAAACCAAGATTTTATCTCGGAAGCCCGGCGAAACCGAAAAGTCGTCGGCGGGGGCATGCGCCAGGCAGGTATTCTGGCCTCAGCCGGTATCGTTGCGTTGACCAAAATGGTGGGTCGCCTGGCAGATGATCATAAAAACGCCGGAAAACTGGCCCAAGGCCTTGCAAACATGGCGGGTTTATCCATTGATCCAAATCTGGTCTCAACCAATATTGTATTCGTTGACGTAACGAAAAAAGGTATGACATCACAAATGTTGGCGGAAAGACTCCATAACCGGGGCATCCGCCTGCTTCCCATCGGACCGAACCGTTTGAGAGCTGTTACCAATTATCATGTAACTTCTTCGGATATTGATTATACATTAGATATATTTCTCGAGGTGTTGAAAGAGTCTTGAAACCTGTTGTATTATTTAGATTTATTTTTACGACCTAAACTTGATTTGATATGATCGTGAGACGAATCAATACATCCCCTGGCAGTTCAATTTTCGGAGTATGATATCAACAATGGCTATTGTTCACAAAAGGACACGAAGTCATAACTTCCCACCTTATATTTATAAAATTAGTAATGTTCAAAGGTGTAAAAAAATTTTAAGATCATGAAATGAATTTCACAGAATTGGTGAATATTATTCATAAATTTTGGCGATGATCATATTGTCGAAAAAGAATAACTATCTATGATTATATCAGAAATGTCTATCTGATGAATTTGGCATGGTTTCTGCTTAATAAAAAGTAAAACATGCGTTGAAATCAGAATCGACGCAAGTAAGTTCCGCCCAACTTCAACACCTAAAATAAAAAACCATATGATGGCAACGAGCCTCTAAAGGTTAAACTAAAAAAGGGAGTTTAGGGTGGTGTACTTACCTTATGGCTTCTCTAGTGTGCGTGCATCTTAATCTTCGGTCAAACATATAATTTATACATAATTTTAGCATGCACCGAAGTTAATAACGGCATTGAGGGAAGTCATCAAAATTGACAAGGGCTTTGTAGGATGGTTAACCTATCTTTACAACCTTTGGATTGGGCGATTCAGTTGAATCGCCCTTTTTCGTTAACACCTTATCAAATACGCCTTTTTGCTTTTTTATGGACTTTACGATATATGTAATCAGAGTTGATCAACCTTGTGTTACACTTTCGGCCAATCCGAATTTCCGTCGTACTTTCGCTTAAAAAAAACAAATTCTTATCTATAATGCAACAAATGGACAACCCTCGGCAAAGGAGACAAAAATGACCGTCGATATTTTTGGATGGTGCGGAAAGATTCTCAACGTAGACCTGTCAAATTCACGGGTCACTGAACGTGATACCATGGACTATGCAGAGCGTTTTCTTGGTGGACGCGGAATTGCCACACGGATCTACTGGGAAGAAGTCGGACCTGATGTGGGTGCTTTTGATCCGGAAAATCGTTTGATCCTGATGAGTGGCCCTTTAGGAGCAACCGGTGTCCAGGGCGCTTCCCGGTTTGAAGCCGTGGGGAAATCGCCCATGTTGATGCCGGAAGGTTTCTGTTACGGGAACCTTGGCGGATTCTTCGGCCCGCACTTAAAAAGAGCCGGCTACGACGGTATTGTCATTTCCGGGCGATCTGAAAAGCCGGTTTATGTCTGGATCCATGACGGAAAAACTAAAATTTTAGATGCGTCTTTAATTTGGGGGAAGGGTGTTTATGCCGTTCGAGACATTTTAAAACAAATGCATGGAAAAAACGTCAGGATCGTAACCACCGGTGTGGCCGGTGAAAACATGTGCCGGAGTGCCAACCTGATGACGGATAATGAAGGAAGTGCTACCGGGGGTTTTGGTGCGGTGATGGGCTCGAAGAATCTTAAGGCCATAGCGGTGTTGGGCTCGGGAAGTCCTTTGGTGGCAAATCCTGAGAAATTAAAGGAACTCAATCAACTGACCATCCGTTTGAATAAACGTGACCCGCTCCAGGCCCCTTTTCCAGAAGAACAAGTCCGTCGAACCGGCAAGTCGTCTTGTTATCAATGCGGGCTCGATTGTAAATATAGAAATTCGTTTCGGACAGCCTCCGGCAAGGATGTTGTCCGAAAATGTCAATCCATGTTTGTTTATTTTCCATGGGTTATGAGAAGACCCGGAGAATCGACGGAGACCGCTGTGGATGCCACGGGAATCTGCAATGATCTGACGATCTGTACAATGGAAATGGCCAATATCATCAATTGGTTGGACAGCTGTTATCAGGCAGGATACCTTACCGACAAAGAGACCGGTCTGGATATTTCAAAACTGGGCACCCGTGAGTTTTTTGAAAATCTTGCCAATATGATCGCGCACAGACGAGGATTTGGCGATATTTTGGCCGAAGGCCTTCTTCGAGCCGGGGAGAAGCTTGGAGATAAAGCCAAAGCCCATTTTTCAAATGAAGTATCCGGCGTCGGGGATGGCGCCACCTATTCAGCCCGCGAATATCTTATGAACGGATTGTTATACGCCCTTGAACCCAGACAGCCGATTGCCATGCTTCACGAAATCAGTTGGCTCACCGGATTATGGGTCATGAATCAGGCCAACCCTGAGTCTTCGCCGGTATCATCAGAAGTCTTTCGGACCGCGGCCACTAAATTCTGGAGAAGTGAGAAAGCATGGGATCTAAATACCCATGAAGGAAAGGCCATGGCAGCAGTCAACATAATGAATCGAACCTATGTGAAGGACAGCCTGCTACTTTGTGATTCGAGTTGGCCCATAATGGTTTCCTGGGACACGCCGGACCGCGTTGGAGATCCAAGTTTGGAAAGTCGAATTTTTTCAGCGGTAACCGGCATTGAAACAGATGAACCCGGCCTAAACCAATATGGTGAACGAATATTTAATCTACAGAGAGGCGTTCTTTTACGAGAAGGAAGGCGCCCCAAAGCAGATGATGTTCCGGCAGAATTCAATTTTACAGATCCGGTTGAAATGGTTTTTATGAACCCTGATGTCATTGTCCCCGGGACAGGGCAGGAAGTCATCAGTCGAAAAGGTCAAACTTTGGATCGGGATGTATTTGAAGCCATGCTTAAGGAATTTTATGATCTCAGGGGCTGGGACAGTGAGTCAGGCTTGCAAAAGGCAAAGACACTCGAACACCTCAGCTTGTCCGACCTGGTGCAGGATTTAAAACAGATCGACATGATTGAAGAGTAAGACGTCCAGCGGTTCCAAAAAATGTCCCGATTAAATTGCTTAAGGTCACAGCTTCTGCAAGCCGCAGGATGATTCCGTTTATATCAAACTATTTTTCGATCACATCTTGGGCATTACATTTTATATCCCCAGATATACTTCTCTCACATGATCGTTGGCCATCAGCTCCTTTCCGGTTCCCTCGAGGACGTTTCTACCGTTTTCAAGGACATAGGCTCGGTCGCACATGGCCAGTGTCTGGGTGACATTCTGCTCTACCAAAAGGATGGTAACGCCTTCCTGATTGATTTTGTTGATTAAATTAAAGATATCCTGAACCAGGATGGGTGCCAGACCTAAAGACGGTTCGTCGAACATCATCAACTTCGGACGCGACATCAATCCACGACCCACGGCCAGCATCTGCTGTTCGCCTCCGGACAGGGTGCCGGCCATCTGCTTTCTTCTTTCTTTAAGTCTCGGAAACAGCGTATAGGCATATTCAATGGTTTCGCTTCGCTTACTCTTGGATTCTCCGTAAAGGGAACCCATAATCAGGTTTTCCTCGACGCTCATCTCCGGAAAGAGACGTCTTCCTTCAGGAACGTGAACAATTCCCTGTTCGATGATCTTGTTAGGAGGCAAGTGGTCCAGACGGATACCATTAAATTCGATGGTCCCGGATGCCGGCGTCAACAGTGAGGAGATGGTTTTGAGTGTTGTGCTTTTCCCGGCTCCGTTGGCCCCCACCAAAACTAAAATTTCTTTCTCCTTGACCTCAAAGGTGACATCCCAGAGAACTTGTAGATCTCCGTAAAAGACGTTGATTCCATTAACCTTGAGCATGCTGTTCTCCCAAATAGGCCTCGATCACCGCCTGGTTGTTGGCAACTTCCTGGGGAATGCCTTCCGCAATGGTTTGGCCGAAGTTGATGGCGTGAATTCGATCCGATATGGTCATGATGACCTTCATGATATGCTCCACAATCAGGATGCTGATCCCATTGTCTCTGATTTTTTTAATTAATTGAATGGCCTCATCAAGTTCACCCGGATTTAAGCCGGCAGCGGTTTCATCCAGAAGTAAAAGTTCCGGTTTTGTCGCCAGTGCCCGTGCAATTTCAAGGCGCTTTCTTCCGGCGATGGGCAGACTTTTGGCCAGTTTATCATTCTGGTCTTCAAGATTACAAAATTCCAGAACACGTAACGCTTCATCCTTTGCTTCCTTAATGGTATTGACGCGGCAAAACGCAGAAGCCGTAACATTCTCCAAAACCGTCATTCGAGCCAAAGGCTTTACCACCTGGAATGTCCGGCCGATACCTAAATGACAGATTTGATGGGTCTTCTTCCCAATGATACTTTTTCCTTTAAACAGGATATCTCCGGACGTGACAGGAAAAAATTGATTGATACAGTTGAATGTCGTGGTTTTCCCGCTGCCGTTTGGACCGATAAGACCGAGAATTTCTCCTTTTTCCACTTGAAAGGAGACATCGTTAACGGCCAAAAGACCGCCAAAGGCTTTGGTGAGGTTTTTTAATTCAAGGAGTGCCATAGTTTTCCCTCATATTACGATGAACTCGACGGCCGGATTCTAAAAACATTTCGTCTGATTTTGTCCCAATCCCCGACAATACCGTTGGCCAGAAACATGATCACAAATATAACCAGCAGCCCGAAAACCAGGGCATGTGCCTGACTGGTCCATTTGGGTGCCAGGCCGAAAAAAGAACTTCTAAAGGTTTCCTGCAATCCTATCATCACAAATGCCCCCACCGCCGGTCCCCAGATGGTGGCGACACCACCGACAATGCCCACCAAAATCGCCATAATGGAGATGAAATGGAGGGAAAATACTACTTCAGGATCGATAAACGCCATATAATTCATATAAAAAGCGCCGGCCATGCCGGTAAAAAAAGAACTGACCAGGAGCGATACATTTTTATAAAGGGTGGTGTTGATCCCCATGGATGCGGCTGCATCCTCATCTTCTCGGATAGAAACAAAATAATACCCCCACTTTGATTCCATGATCAAACGGATGGTATAAACACACGCCAGGGCCAAGGCAAATGCGATGTAATAATAGGGCAATTTGCTTTTGAATGTTTGGATGATGAGAATGCCCACCATGCCATCGGTCAGGCTTTCCCAGTTGGTGGCGATCAATCGGATAATTTCACCACCGGCAAGGGTCGCCAGGGCAAAATAAGGCCCTCTTAACCTAAAACAGACCCAGCCTACAAATAGTCCGATCAGCATGGAGAAAAAACCACCGAACACCATCCCCCACCAGGCGGAAATCCCCAGTTTTGTAGCAAATATTCCGGCGGTATAGGCGCCGACACCAAAAAAGATGGCATGTCCGAAAGACACCTGACCGGTATATCCGGCCAGAAGATTCCACGAAGATCCGATGACCACCCACATAAATATAATGATCACCAGATGCTGATAGTAACTCGACCGGATAACCAGCGGAAATATTAGAAAGATAATTCCCAAGATGATCAAGAATATATGATTTTTTTTCATAAGTTCCTCTAAATCCTGGTCAGGCGTTTCAAACCACCGGGCAAGAAAATCAAGACAAGCACAAAGATAATGAAACCGACCATCTCTTTATATCCCATGCCGATATACGTTGCGCCTAAAGATTCTGCAATGCCCAGGACCACACCACCAACGATGGCGCCCACTGTGCTCCCCATACCCCCGAGAATGGTAATAACAAAGGCCTTTAAAGTGAAGGGACCGCCGATATCGGGAAAAAGATAAAAAATGGGGATAAGTAAGCTTCCGGCCGCAGCCACGAGGGAAGACCCTATCCCAAAGGTGATAATGGTGATCCGATTGCTGTTGACCCCCAGCAGGGTGGCTGCATCCTTGTCCTGGGCCGTGGCCCGGATGGAACGTCCGATATCTGTTTTGAGAAGGAACCAAAAAAGTGCTCCGGTAAATGCAAGGGCAAATACAAAAGCAATGACCATGGCCATATTGATAGAAATATTGCCGAGGAAGAACACCGAAGAACTATAGGATGTTTTTACGGTTTTATAATCGGATGAAAAAACAAAGCGGGCGATTTCCGCTAAAACCATTCCAATCCCAACGGTCATCAGCACCTGATTTTCCGGAAGGATCGATTCAATTTTCATCAGAGGGTTGAGCAAAAACTTTTGTAAAAAGGCACCCAAAAGAAACAACGCCGGCATGGCAATAAGAAGTGAAATATACGGATCGATGTGCAAGAAGTGAAAAAGGACAAAGGTGATGTACATGGCCACCATCATCAACTGGCCGTGGGCCAGATTGATAATGCCCATGACGCCCATGATCAGTGTCATGCCGATTCCGATCAGTCCATAAATACCACCGATCAGAATCCCCGCCACAAGGGTTTGAAGGAAGACATCCATTTGAATTTCCTTTTTGTGGGGCATTGTCCGCTGCCGGAGAAAGACCGGCAGCGGACTTTATTTACGATGATGCATATCCATCTATTAATATAATTGGACACTGAATCGTTTCTAACCAAGAAATGAATTAATACCCCCAGGTCTTCATCCAGTCCACAGGATATACAAATGCTTTGGTAGCATGGTCTGTCGGCCATACCAGTTCCAGTTTTCCATCGATCCACTGGACCACATAGGTAGTCGCCTTGTTCTGGTTCTTCATTTTACCCCAGTCGGTAAACTTCACCGGCCCGAAGACGGTCATCATATCGGTTTCGGAAAGGGCCTGTTTAATATCCGTATTCTTAAAAGACTTGGTCCGCTTTAGCGCATCCGCAATTACGTAGCAGGCGGAATAGGCCTCGGCCCCGTGATACTCGGTGGGTTTCTTGAACCTGGCCACGAATTTTTTGTAATAATCCATGGCGCCCGGAAACGGAAGAACTTGATGCCATAAAGTCGCTGAGATAACTTTTTCGGAGGCAACTCCTGAATTTTCCGCAAATTCCGGAAGCGTGAAGCCTGCGGCACCGCCGACAAACATTTTTGGCGTTAATTTCAATTCTTTGGCCTGTTTCATGAGCAAAGACGCATCCATGATATACGATACCATATAGACGATATCTGGGTTGAGCTGTTTGATCCGGATCAACACCGGTTTATAATCGATGCCGCCATGCTCGTAGCCTTCCTTCAATAACACCTTGTATCCGGCTTTCTCACAAATTTTTACAAAAGAACTGGCACCTTTGGTCCCGAACAGTGAATTTTCATATAGAATGGCCACGGTTTTGGGTTTTATTTTTTCAGATAGCAAGGTTGTCACGGCATCGGCATAATGACTTACCGGCGGATTCAACCGGAAAATATAATCCCAGCCGGACGTGGTGATTTTATCGGCCGAGCCGGTATTAACCAGAAACGGAATCTTATTCTGCTGGCAGACGCCGGCAACAGCATAGGTCACGGAACTGCTGTATCCGCCGCCGATCATGACCACCTTGTCCTTGGTAATGAGTTTTTCAACCACGGAGCGACCCACCTCCGGACGTCCGGTATCGTCTTCCATAATCAATTCGAGTTTTTTCCCGTTGATCCCTCCCGCAGCGTTGATCTCTTCTAAAGCCAGATCAAATGATTTTTTCTCTATTTCGCCGAATTTGGCCTGGGGTCCTGTCAGCGGCAATACGATTCCCACTTTAACCGTGTCAGCCGCAGATGCACCCGTCAACATCAACCCTATAATGCAAAACACACTGATTGAACCAACTAAGAATTTTCTCATGAAATACCTCCTAAAAAAAGTTAACACCAATGAAAGGTTAAAAAGATATAGAAAGTTTTTGCAGAATGAATCGTCGGTAAGCAGTTTACGAGTTCAACAGATAGGCTGTTTAGATTAGAAAAAAGATGAGCCGGACAGCTTTATTCGCTATAAGGCACAGCTTCCTTCTGCAAAAACAGATAACAATACTTTTAACAGAGAGTAACAGGGTCAAAAATGGCTGTCAACAGACAAATTCTGATTTTTCTGTCAGAAATTTTCTTACAAAATAGACAATTAGGCTTGATGTCATGCCTCAATAATCCGATTCTGGATTGCAAAGCGCGAAAGCTCGGCGTTGTTTCGCAAATCGAGTTTATTGAGCAGGCGCGAGCGGTAGGTATCGACGGTTTTAATACTGATATGGTAAGATTCAGCAATTTCACGATTGGTATGTCCAAGAGCAAGCCGCCTGAGAACCTGAAGTTCCCTCATGGACAGCGAGTCAAGCAAAGATCTGCCACCGTCTCCCCGTGCCACCCGTAATGCCAGCAATTCTGCAGCCTCATCCGTGAGATATCGATAACCAGCTTGTACTTTTCGTATCGCTTTTACCAGTTGCTCCGGCGCCGATCTCTTGGTTAGATATCCCATGGCGCCGGCTTCAATGGCCCGAACAACATATTGTTCTTCCTCATACATGGTCAGGATGATAATCGGTAATTTGGGATAAGAAGATTGAAGCTGGCTGATAACTTCCAGTCCATCCATATCCGGCATAGAGATATCGACAACCGCCACATCCGGATGGGTTTTATGGGCCTGCTGAATCGCCTTCCTGCCGTCAGCCGCCTCTGCAACCACCTTCATATCTCCACTTTCTTCAACGAGACGGCGCAAGCCCGCTCGAACGATACTATGGTCATCCGCCAGTAAGACCCTGATCATATTACGCCTCTCCTGTGACCATCAATGGGAACTTTTAAGTTGACTCGTGTTCCCTTTCCGATATCTGATTGAACATCCAAAACACCTCTCACAAGCGTCGCTCGCTCACGCATACCCACAAGGCCCAGTGCTTCTGTCTCCGACACTTCATTTGTAATAAATCCACAGCCATCGTCAACCACTGTTAACTTCAAGATATTTCGCTTGTTTTGCAGGATAACTTCGACCCGGCTTGCAAAAGCATGTCTCGCCACATTCGTCAGTGTTTCTTGGGCAATCCGATAAGCGGCTGTGGCCACCGTGTCAGTGATGTGAGGAATATTACCGTGCTCAAATAAGCATGTAATCCCCGTGCGTCTTTCAAAATCAGCTGTATACCATTCCAAATCATCCACAAGCCCCAGATTGTCGAGAACTCCCGGACGTAATCTTACGGCCAAACCACGAACCTCTTCAATGGTTTTATCTATCAGATCGCACATGGAAGAAACACGTTGGGCAGCTTTGGGATCAACCTGTTTCAGACGGCTTTTAAGCCATACCGAATCCATTCGCAACGCTGTCAGGACCTGGCCAAGTTCGTCATGCAACTCCCGAGCAATGGCCGAACGCTCCTTTTCCTGATTGGTAATCATACTGCCGGAAAGACGTCTGAGCTGGTCGAGAATGCTTCTAATTTCTTTTGTCCGCTGTTCAACCTGCCATTCAAGATCCTTTGAATGACGGCTGAGTTCTTCTTTAGCTATCTTAAGCGCTTCTTCCGCTTGATTTCTCTTGGTAACATCAATGGAAACCGCCAGTGATCGATTGATATGTCCTTTGTCATCTCGATCACCGATGGCGGAGAGCATCACATCAATGATCTCGCCGTTTTTCGTTACAAATTGATACGGTATATCCTTACAGATGCCGGTCTTAAAAAAATTTGGGAACACGGTCGTTTCAGCAAGGTTTCGCGAATTTTCGGTAAAAAATCGGGTAAGCTTTTCTCCGATGACTTCTTCGCGTTCATATCCCAGCACTTCCAGCCAATTGTCACTAACGCTGATTAAGCGACCTTTATCGTCAACGGAATGGAGCATTGCAGGTGTGTTGTGATAGATGGAACGGTACCGTTTTTCACTCTCTTGCAGCGCCTTTTCAAAAAGTTTGCGTTGGACGATTTCATTGCTGGCCTTTCTGTAAAGCAGAAAAACGGCAAATCCTATGAATACACACATTGTCAGAACAATGGGTCCCGTGATCTTTATCAGCGGACCGGAAACGATTTTGGAAACTGCTTTAAGGTTGTATAGATGAACAACGGTCCAGCCTGGATAATTATTCAGTGACAACCTGCGCATCAGGTATCGATTCCCCAACAGATCCCTTGCATATTTATCCCCTTTCATCTCCAGACCGATCCAGTCCCATGGCCCTTTGCCAAATTGAAGAGAGACGGAAAGTCGGGATATTTCTTCCGGAGACAGCTTCCATAATGTATGAAAAAGCCATGCTTTATAATTAGAAATAAAAATAATACCATCAGGATTAACCACCAGAACAACTTCATCTGAGGAAGGGGGCAATCCCTTTTCAACCAACCCGATGGATGCCTTTATGACAACAACTCCCATTGGATGTTTTTGCCCTTTTTTATTCACCGGATGGCTATAGTAAACCCCTCTTTTGTCGGAAGTCACACCAAGGGCCAAATAAGTTGCAGGTGTCCCCTGGATGGCTTTTTGAAAATATGGGCGAAATGAAAAGTTTTTTCCAACAAAACTATCCGGGTCTGTGCGATTGCTGGATGCAATGGTATTCCCGTCAGTGTCCATCAAGTAGCATACATCTGTGTTCAAGCTTGTATTGAAATGGTCTAGCATCGCATTTGCTTTTGCAATGGAGTTAGCGTTTGGCTTGGTCAAGGCGGCATGAAATTCATCCATTCCAGCCAGCGTTTTTGACGGTTTTATATTTTCCGAAAGGAATGAAGACAGATTCTTATTTATCATTTCTGCATGTGTAGCAGCCTGACGTTCGACCTCCTGAAAAGCGGATTTTTTTAAAAACGAATAATAAAGATATCCTCCGGCTGAGGCAGATAAGAAGGTCAGCAGAGAAAGTACCAACAGGATTAAACGAAGCTTCATGTCCTTAATCTTATTTTCCAAGGAAACCGATTCCTTCTTGCGCTTCATTGTTCTGATAAACTTGCAGAAAGAAGCCATCACCGGAAGAGGGAACATGAATCACATGTACAACTGTTTGGTGTGACTCAAACTCTGCAGCTAAAGATGAGAGTTGGTTGGGGGATTCCATAAAAAATTTCTCATTAAAGATGGTATCGGTCTGGTCGGGGAAAATAGCCACCGGAGCGATTTGAGCTTCCACAAGATCGTTAAAAAAGTGCGTGCCAAAGGATACCTCGGGTGTGTAATCCTCTCTTGCAAAGGCCACTTCACCTAAGATTAACGTATGATTGATATCCTCATAGCCGACACGCACACCAAGATTAATATCGTTGCTTCCCCACCGGCCGGGTCCGAAAAGGGCAAAACGTTTATCATGAAGGAGCCTGTTGAGACGGCTGACCACGCGGCCGATTGCAAATTTTTCGTCATACGTGGAAAGCCTTTCGTAACATCTCGGGCATACATAAACAATATACTCAATATCAGGAACGATGGTGTTTGACACCACATGATTATTGGTAAAAATAATCTGCTCTTGCGGGAGATCCTTCGGCAACTCAACCTCACCGATATCCTGGCTCACTGCCAGAGATCGACACTGAAGAATGTAAAGATGCTCGTCATCCCAAGCAAATTCGATATCCACGGGACGGCCATAAGCGTCCTGAAGTTGCCGGAGCATTTTTTTCATTAAAGAAGGAAAAACCGTTTTGGAAAGCAGATTTTCAAAGGTCAGACAGGTTCCCACGGGATTGATCGGCTGTCCTTTAAACATGGGTGCGGAAAGATGGCCATCCTGATTGATCGATACCGTCAAATAAAGATCAGGATGGGATATTTCTTTTAAAAGCGTATTATGAGGGATCGATTCCATTTCACCGGTTTTAAGATTGAGCACATCGACGATCTTCTGCGAATATTTCATGATCTGCTGGGCTTCCACTTCCGGTCGAAGAAGGGGGTGGCTCAAATGAATCATTCGAGCATAATCCTCACCAATACGGTCCACGGCCCGTGTCCCAAGGCCGAAAACCAATCGCACAAGTCCATCTTCTTTCTTTATACGAGAAGTCCAAGTATAAGAGCTATAAGAAAATCCGACACCGGCGGCAACGGGGAAAAAATAGTCGCCGAATCGACGACCCACGACTTTTTGTACCAGAACACTCATTTTTTCATCAAAATCGAGCAGTTTATGATTTCGACGATACAAAATGGGGCCGGGGCCGAAGGTACTCATGTGGACCTGTTTGAGTCCCCAGATGAATTCATTGAGACGTGTTTGGATATCCCCCTGGTTGGTTACAAAAAAGGAATCATACTTACCGGAAAAGGCATACCCGAAGTTGTCCTCCAAAAAACTCGAAGACCTGAGGATCAGGGGGTGTTCACCGATTTTTTCTAAAAATTCACGAAAATTCTCAACCGTATCCGGTGGAAAAGACGACTGTTTAAAAAGTGCTGAGATGTTTTTGTATTCTTCTTCAATCTGTTCTCGAGATTTGTATTTCTGACTGTGAAATTGATCGAGATTGTTGTAATCGAGAAAATCGGAAAAAATGCCGGAGCTGAAATAATATGATTCCGGAATCCTCACGTATTTGTCTATTTCAGGATCGCCTGAAGTGAGTTTTGGAACGAGAATTTTATAGGCCAGAAACATACCGGCAGCCTTACCGCCGATCTTTCCGGGCCGGCGATGGCTCCAGTAAATATTGTCCACCAATTCTTCGACGTCTCGGATGGTGATATAGCGTTTGCCGATACCGATAAACGGCAGTTGGTTGGAAATAAAATGGTTGATCAGAGCGACCCTGACACCTTCGGCTTCATTGGGAGATATATATAGGTCTCCCATGGGAATCTCACAGAATTCCTTGAGGGCATGTTTGATGCTTTTTGAAGTGGCCCCTTCCTTATTAATAACCCGGTTCAGATGTTTGAACCGGTCTTGTTTTCGGGCTAGATTAATGTAATTTTCGATTTCCGATTCTTTGAAGAAATTGGCAAAATAAAGATCGATCAGAACGCCAATATATTCACGAATATTTTCCTCGTTAGGATCCTGTCCTTCAGCACGAAGTTTTTCCAGAGCCTTCTGCTCGATCTCTTTTTCAGTGGCGATCCCTCTTTGGGTCAATGCCGATAGAAAAAGCTCTCGTGTTGAATCGAGAAGATGCGGGTATTGCATCAGTTTAGAAAACATGCGGTAGGTTTTGACCAGATCCAGTTCTTTTTGATCTTTAATGATAAACCCTCCTTTTAAATTAAATCCGAAATTCGAATATCGATATTCTAAACTCAAATGAAAAATTAATGTTTTAGAATCTTAGGAAACCTCTGAAAAATGGCCAGTTTTGTCCAAGATCAAGGAAGACGAAGATTTTAACCGAAGTAATACTTTGAGTGTTTCGAGAATTGAAATCTGAGTCTGACACAGATATTGGACAAAAGGGGGCTTTTTTCAAAGGTTTCACATTATACCCACCCTCTGAGCCTGCACGCCTCAGCCACTCTGACCACCGACACCAGATAAGCGGCCTGACGCATGTTGACCATTTCTTGAAGGTGCATCTCGTGAACCCCTTTAAAAGCATGGGTCATCTTCTCGTCGAGCCGCCGGTGAATTTCTCTTAAATCCCAGTAATAATTATAGGTGTTTTGCACCTGTTCAAAGTATGAAACCGTTACCCCGCCGGCATTGGCAAGAAAATCGGGAAGTACGATAACACCGTTGTCATACAGAATGTTGTCCGCACCCGGTGTGGTCGGGCCGTTTGCCAATTCACACAAAATGTTGCACTTTATCTTATGGGCGTTTTCTTCTGTAATCACATTTTCCAAAGCCGCAGGAAACAGAACCGTCACATCGAGTTCCAATAAGTCTTCATTGGAAATGTCATCTGCACCTGAAAATCCCTTCAAAGTTCCGTTGCTGAGTTTATAGTCGACGAGTTCCCGGGCATCGAGCCCTTTGGCGTTATAAATACCGCTTCTGGAATCCGAAGCTGCGACGAGTCTCAGCCCCAATATTTCTTCACCTAAAAGTGCTGCATATTGTCCGGCATTTCCAAAACCCTGTACCGCCATGGTCTTGCCTTTTAAATCAATACTGTGAACATTGGCGGCTTCGCGGGTCACATAGATTCCCCCTCTTGCAGTGGCATCTCCACGCCCTTGAGAACCACCGATGGGCAGCGGTTTTCCGGTAATGACACCCGGGTGTTTTTCACCCATAATGGTTTCGTATTCGTCCATCATCCAGGCCATGATCTGGGGCGTGGTATATACATCCGGTGCCGGGACATCCTTGGTCACGCCAAGTGTCCGGGCAATAGCACGGATATAAGCACGCGCGAGGCGCTCCTTTTCCGTTTCAGAAAGTGCCTTGGGATTGCAAATCACCCCGCCTTTGCCGCCACCCAATGGAATATCCACAACGGACGTTTTCCAGGTCATCCATGCTGCCAGAGCACGAACCGTATCAATGGTTTCATCAGGATGCCACCGGATACCGCCTTTTGCAGGCCCGCGTGCGGTGTTGTAGGCAACCCTGAACGCATGGAATATTTTTGTTGAACCGTCATCCATTTTCACCGGAAGTATGACCTTTAGTTCTTGCATGGGCCACCGCAGCAATTCGTGCATGGCAGGGTCCAACCCCAGTCTCCGGGCAGCATCGTCAAGCTGCTCCTGGGCGATTTTAAAGGGATTGAGGGCATCTTTCATGGCAGGCTCCTTTTAGTTTTTTTGGGTTATGGGTCATCGATGGTTCGTCATTTGTTACAGAAATTTTATATTAACCCATATGAATGTATTATTTCAAGCCTTTAAAAATTCTTATAACCGTTCTTGTTAAACGGTGTTATCGTTTGGTATGGTATTTTATATAAGGATTTTATAGAGGTGAGGTGATGGAAATTACCCTGATTTACATAACCGCCGGTAATAAAGACGAAGCTGTAATGATCGGTAAAGCACTCATCAGCGACAGGCTGGCCGCCTGCGTCAACATTATCGAAAACATGTACTCCATGTACATGTGGGATGGAAAACTCCAGGATGACAAGGAAACAATCCTGATCGCCAAAACAACTAAAGATCGAGTGACCTATCTGATTGAAAAAGTGAACGCTCTGCACAGTTATGATTGTCCCTGTATCGTGACTCTGCCGGTATCCGACGGCAATCCGGCATTTCTGAAATGGGTTGCCAATGAAGTTCAATAAAGCTTCACTTAATGGGCACTGCTGGATAAAATGCAGAACAAATTTCTACCCTAGGTATCTGTTTCTTTCCAGAAGTCTACTCTTTCATTGATCAAGTTGGGCGGCCGGTTTCCTTTCAAGCTTTCCACCATATTCAGAGCCGCCATTTTTGCCATCCACAGCCTTGTCTCGATGGAAGCGCTTCCGATGTGGGGGGCCAACACCACGTTTTCTTTGATTTTGATAAGTTCCGGATGAATGCTGGGCTCTTCTTCGAACACATCCAGGGCCGCGCCTCTGATTTGGCTGTCCTTGATGGCTTCAACTAGGGCTGTTTCGTCCACAACCGGCCCTCTGGCCGTATTAATAAGAATGGCGCTATTTTTCATTGCCTTGAATTCTTGGGTCGAAAACATATGTTTTGTCTTCTCTGTCAGGGGGACATGAATGCTGATAAAATCACTCATGGCAAGAAGTTCATCGAATTCTACAAATTCAGCGCCATATTCTTTTTCCGCCTTTTCTTTTCTATATACGCTATAGTAAATGACCCGCATGTCAAACCCTTTTTTCGCTCTTTTGGCCACCGCCTGTCCAATGGCACCCATACCGACGATACCCAGGGTTTTTTCGTAGACATCCACCCCCATGTGAGCCTGCATAAGTTGCCAGTTTTTGAATTTTCCTGCCCTTGTGTATTGATCGGCTTCAGGTATCCTCCG
>JASFGF010000020.1:0-16556 GCA_050123915.1 Desulfobacterales bacterium
CCGGCGGCACTGGAGTGACCGCCTCCACCAAACAAGGACGCGATGGCCGCAACGTCAACGGCCCCATCGGAACGCAGGCTGACATGAAACCGGTTCGGCGTTTTTGATCTTTTTTTACCGTTATGTTGCTCCTGTATCAGTGCTGCGACTTCAACATCCTCAATACGTTTTGCGTAATTAATCAGGCCGTCAACATCCTCGGACTGTGTATGTGTTTCATCGAACATATCTTTGGTCAGGGTCATGATTGACAGTTTGCCGTTTTTGGACAGTTCAATGGAGTCAAGGGCAAGATTTAAAAGTTTTATGCGGCTTAAAGAATATGTGCCGTATACATGCTGGGCAATGTTGTAGGGATCGACGCCGATTTCCACCATTTCCTGACAAATGGAAAAGGCTGCTTTGTTGGTATTTGAAAAACGAAATGAACCTGTATCTGCTAAAATTCCGGTATAAATTGACGTAGCGATGGGTTTATCAAATGAAAGGCCCATCTGTTTTATCAGCCGGTATACGATTTCAGCGGTGGCACATGCGGATGTGTCGATCAGTTGAAGATGACCGAAACCCGTATTTGTAACATGATGGTCGATGTTCACAATGACCGGTATCTGTTTCACGAAAGAAACCGCTTTTCCGACCCGGCTCAAGTCGCCGCAGTCAAGTATAACGGCCGCATCGAAATTTAAACGGCCAATCTTTTTCACCACACGATGAACTGCCGGAAGAAAGCGATATACCGCCGGAATGGGACTTTCACAATATAAGGTTATTTTTTTGTTCAATGTCTCTAAAGCCAGCCCCAGAGCGATCAGAGATCCGATGGCGTCCCCATCAGGGTTGGCATGACAAACAACTAAAATTTTGTTGCTGCTATTAAATTGTTGTATTATTGAATTCATTTTCTGATTTTACAGCCTTAATAACTTCGTCAATGTGTGATCCGTAATCAAACGAGTCGTCGTAAAAAAATCTGAGCTCCGGCATATAACGTAATCCCAGCTGGGCGGCGAGTTTACGCTTTACATAACCCAGTGCACTTTTAAATCCTTCAATAGCTTCTTTTACACTTTCTTTGCCGCCGGATGTAACAAAATAGACCCGTGCAAATTTTAAATCCCGTGACATCTTTACGCCTGTAATTGTAGCAGCTTCAAGACGGGGGTCTTTAATTTTTTTTAAAAGTATATCCGACAGCACTTTTTGTATTTGACCGCTGACCCTGTCAGATCGTGCAAACGGTTTCATATATTGATAATCTCCATTTCTGTGCCGATGATCTCAGCCAGATTCAACTCGTCAACGAGATTGAAAATTTTGTCTATTTTGGAATTTATCACCGCTCGATTATTGCCAACCAGGGCAAATCCTATCATTGCGCGCTGGTATATGTCGTTTGATCCTATTTCAGCAACCGAGGCATTGAAATTATTGCGCATCTGCCCAATGATGGATTTGACAATTTTTCTTTTGGCTTTCAAAGAATGACAATCATGCAGCTTGAATGTAACAATTCCTAAACCGGCAACCATGAGACGCTCATCTTACTCAATTGAGGTTAAAAATATATTGCCACAATATGTTCAAAGTTTACAAATTAAAAATTGACGGCTTCGTAAAAAGTCCAATTTCTGCGTTGCACTTCAATTCGTATTCACTGCGGCGCACATAAGTACGCCTCATTCCACAAAATTCGCGACGCCTTTTTATCCCGCGAATTTTAGCGGGGGAACTTGAACTTTTTATTTTGCCGTCTCAATTCTGACTTTTTACGAGTTTATCAAAAATTGACGGTTTCGTAAATCCCACTTCATCGGGACTGTGTTGCGCGGCATTCCTCTATTCAAATTCAGGTTTGATTTCTTCCACATAGTAGCATTCAATGATATCGCCAAGTTTGATGTCATTATAGTTTTTAATGCCGATTCCGCATTCATAACCGCTTTGGACCTCTTTGACATCATCTTTGAAATGGCGAAGAGAAGAAATCTTGCCCTCATAGGTCACCACCCAATCTCTAAGGATGCGTGCGAACTGGGCCCGTTCTATTTTGCCTTCGGTAACGTAACAGCCCGCTATGGCACCGACTTTAGGGACATGAAACACTTCTCTCACTTCAGCTCTGCCAAGCGTGCGTTCCTCAAAGGTAGATGACATCATACCGACGATAGCATTTTTGACGTCTTTGATCACATTGTAAATAATATTGTAGAAACGTATGTCGACATTTTCTTCATGGGCAAGCATTTGAATTTTAGAGCTGGGACGTACATTAAAGCCCAGGATGATCGCATTCGACACGGCAGCAAGAGAGATATCCGATTCATTCAAGGCCCCTGTGGCCGAATGGATGACACTGATCCTGACTTCCTCATTGGAAAGCTTGGTCAATGCATCGGTAAGGGCTTCGATGGAACCGTGCACATCGGCCTTTATAATGATGTTCAGATCTTTAACCTCATTTTCCTGCATCTTTTCATAAAGCTTTTCAAGGCTTAACCTGCTGGTTTTAGCAAGTTCTTTTGACCGCTGTTTTTGAATTCGATGCGAACTGACCTGTTTGGCATCCTTTTCGTCTGCTAATGCAATCAGCTCATCTCCTGCATTGGGCACACCGGAAAGACCGATAATCTCCACCGGGGTTGAGGGCGCTGCCGATGTTACATGTCGTCCCATGTCATTGAGTAATGCACGTACTTTACCATAGTGTACACCGCAGACGACCGGATCGTGAATTCTAAGGGTTCCTTCATTAACCAGGACCGTCGCCACAGGGCCTCTGCCCGAATCCAGCTTGGCCTCAACCACGTGTCCTGCTGCGAGTTTGTCAGGATTGGCTTTAAGTTCCAGCAGCTCAGCCTGCAATAGTACCATTTCCAGCAGATCATCTATTCCTTGATTCTCTTTTGCAGAAACCTGTACAAAGATGGTATCGCCTCCCCAGTCTTCAGACACAATTCCGACATCGGCAAGCTCTCGCTGAACGCGTTCAGGGTTCGCATCCGGCTTGTCCATTTTGTTAATGGCTACGATAATCGGAACTTCTGCGGCCTTGGAGTGATTTATCGCCTCAATGGTTTGAGGCATAACACCGTCATCGGCGGCAACGACCAGAATAACCAAATCGGTAATCTTGGCACCACGGGAACGCATTTCCGTAAAGGCCTCATGGCCAGGGGTATCCAAAAAGACGATCTGTCCTTTGTCCGTCGTTACATTATAGGCGCCAATGTGCTGTGTAATACCTCCTGCTTCATTTTCCGTAACTTTGGTTTTTCTTATCACATCAAGAAGTGATGTTTTTCCATGATCGACATGCCCCATGATGGTCACCACCGGAGGTCTTGAAAGGAGTTTATCCGGATCATCCTCTTGTACCTTTAGGACTGTCTTTTCCTCAAAAGATGCTTTTTCGAGTTCATATTCAAATTCTGCCGCAACGAGAACGGCGGTATCAAAGTCTATTACTTGATTCACCGTCGCCATGACACCCAAGTCCATTAATTTTTTTATCATTTCACTGGCCTTTATTCCCATTCGTTTTGCCAGATCAGACAGGGCGATGGCATCATCGATTTTTATTCTGCGCTTGATGGCTTTAGGTACCGTAATCAACGGTTTTTGTTTAGCAATCGTTGCTTTGCCTTTGGCGGTCTTTCGCCCCTTTCGTCCTCGATGCCCTTTGGCATAAAGATCCGCTCCCTCAACAACTTCCTTTTTCCGAAAGGAGATTTTCTTTTTGAAAAACTTTCTGTCCGTTACCCCTTCATCAGGTTTTTTGGTCCATTTCTTCTTCGCTTTCTTAGGTTCTTTTATAGGCTCATCTTTCGGAGTCACTTTGAGTTCCGGTTTGATTGCAGGTTCTTCCTCGAGTTTGGAAACAAGGTCTGTTTCGATCTCGGGCTCTTTTTCCTTAGGGGGAGGTGGTACAGGCAGTTTTATTATCTTTGCCGGCGTATCTTTTTTACGTTTTTTGGTTACTTTTTTGGGTTTTGGTTTCTTTAGAGCAGCGGGTTTTTCAGGTTGTTTTGCGACCGGCTTTTCGGCTTCAGGCTTTTCTTTGACAACGTCGGTTTTTGCCGTAATTTCGTCAACAGCTTCGGCTTTTTTAACACTTTCTTTTTCTATTCCTGCTGTTTCTTTAACCGCTATTTCAGGCATTTCTTTCTTTTCAGGCGTTTTAGTTTCTTTATCAGGGGGCAGTTCTTTTTCTTCAAGAATTTTTTCAGATGTTTGATCCTTAACTTCTATTTTTTCGGGACGCAATTCCGGTTCAGCACTTGTTTCAATTTCAACCGGTTTTGGTCGGACACGTTTTTTACGCCTTCTGATCAGTGTCGGCTTTATACGCGTTTCCTCAACTTCTTTTGCTGGCGAACCAAGAATCTTTCCTCTAATACGGGCTTCAGTTTCATCATCTATTGAGCTCATATGGCTTTTTACGTCAACATCCATATCCCGTATTTTTTCAAGAAGCATTTTATTGGTCATGTTAAGATCCCTGGCAAGCTCATATATTCTGATCTTTGCCATCCAATCCCCCCTAAAGTTATTTATTTGTCGCCTGTTGTATGTGTTTGTTCTTTTCTCTATTCGTCGTTATGTATTGCTGTCTTAACATTTATTTGTTCAGATCGTTATTTGGTTGACTCCTGAGAATCTGCTTCTTTCTCGTCCGAAACCATCGTTTGTCCGGTCACATCCTCATCGCCGCCGGTTTGCTCATCAGAGGCTTTTAAAGAATCCGATACATCTGAAGTGCCGTTGTGTTCATTTTCTTCTTCTTCCGATAATGTTTCTTTGGATACTTCATCGGCCTGATCCTCATCGCTGCCGGGTTGCTCATCAGAGGCTTTTAAAGAATCCGATACATCTGAAGCGCCGTTGTGCTCATCATCTTCTTCCGGTAACGTTTCTTTAGATGTTTCATCGGCTTGATTCCTACTTAATAAATACGCCTCGCTGGCTTCAATAAGTTGTATGGCTTTTTCTTCAGTAATATCTCTTATCTGGATAAGATCTTCTACAGAGGCCTTGCTGAGTTCAGCTGCAGAAAAAAAGCCTTTTTCATACAATGCATCCGCCAGACTGATCCCAACATCCGGCAGTGATACCAAAGAATCATAACCGTCCTGCATGGCTTCGCTGTACCGTGTTTCACTGATGACATCAAGGTGCCATTTGGTCAACTTTGAAGCCAGCCGCACATTCTGTCCTTTTTTCCCGATGGCGATTGAAAGAAATTCATCAGGAACAATTACTTCCATGGAACGATCTTCTTCGTCTATAATAACCCTTGAAATTTCAGCAGGCGCAAGTGCATTGCACACAAATCTTGCCGGATCAATATGATATGGAATAATATCTATTTTCTCACCCTTAAGTTCCTGAACAACGTTTTGTACACGGCTGCCTTTCATTCCGACGCAGGCGCCAACGGGATCTATATCAGAATCGTTTGAAGTGACTGCAAATTTTGCCCGAATGCCGGGTTCACGTGTGGCCCCGATAATGGTGACGATTCCTTCGTTTATTTCCGGCACTTCTGTTTTAAAAAGGGCGACTAAAAAATCAGGGTGCGTTCTGGAAAGAACAATCTGCGGACCGCGTGTGTCGTAAAGGACATCGACAATGTATGCTCTGATTCGATCGCCGCGACGGTAAGATTCCTTTGGGATCTGTTCCCGAGTCGGCAGGATTCCTTCTGTATGCCCGAGATTAACAATAATGTCGTTTCGATCAAAACGCTGAACGATTCCGTTGATGATTTCACCCTTTCGGTCAATAAAGTTGGAATAGACGGCATCCCTTTCAGCATCTTTCATTTTCTGTATAATGACCTGCTTGGCAGACTGAGCAGCGATACGCCCGAAGGTGGAAGTGTCCATTTTTGTCCCGAGGCTATCGCCGACTTCACATTCCGGATCCAGCTTTCGTCCCTCTTCAATGCTGATTTGCAGGTCAGGTTCTGTAACGACTTCGGCAACGTCTTTAAACTGGAAGACCTCTATTTCGCCGGTCGATTCATTGTATTGAACTTCAATATCGACGCTGCTCCCAAATTTTTTCCTCGCAGCAGATACCAAAGCCTCTTCAAGAGCTTTAATTAAAATCTCACGGTTAATGCCCTTGTCTCGACTCACCTGTTCGACGACACGTTTTATGTCTGATATAAACATCCGTTTTCTCCACTGTTATTTATTCTGTCACTGAAAATCTGGTCTTCCCGCCGGGGCAGAGCCCTTCTGGGGTGGTGCCTGGATCTAAGTCCTTTACTGTCAATCAAAAATTATGCTTTAATCTCTTTAGAGATGTTATCTGCAAGCCTGGCTGTTACAATGTCATGATACGGAATTTCCACGATTTGATCATCCATCGAAACTTTTACCACATCTTCTGATATGCCCATCAGAACACCATTGATTTTCTTTTTACCGCCAACAGACGGAGTGGTTCTAATATTTACCCGGTTTCCTTTGAATCTATCAAAATCGCTCTTTTTTCCCAGCGGTCGATTCTGTCCCGGGGATGAGACTTCCAGGTTGAACGGCCCCGTGTCTTCGAGATATACATCTAACATGTCACTCGACTGACGACTGATATGGATGCAATCATCCAAGGTCACCCCACCGGGTTTGTCAATATAGAGGCGAAGTATTCTGCCTCCGGCTTCACGTTGGCACTCTATGTGTACCAGTTCCATCCCCTCGGCTTCACACAATGGATCCAATAAATCTTTTGTCCGGGCAATCATTGTTTTCATATTATCCGGCGACCAATTATTTTGTTTCCGGATTTTGTCTTTCGGTCTTTTCTTGCCTTTTTTTCCTTTTTTGCTCTTCAATGGTCTTTCAACTCGTATTCCCTAATAAAAACAAAAACGGGCTGTCGCCCGTTTCTTCTCATACAGGTAGATCTATTGGTGGATTGAAAAACGTTACCTGTTCATTTAATTACCCATGCGAGAAAAATTAAATCCAAATCACACCTACATTGCCAGAATCTACACTCAGCAACCTTTATCATGAAAAGGCGACCTTCAATGGAGCGGGCAACGAGATTTGAACTCGCGACTCCAAGCTTGGGAAGCTTGTACTCTACCACTGAGTTATGCCCGCTCGTAAAGATACACAAAAATATTACAAAATATATGCAATGTCAATATTTTTCAATATTAATTTTGACGGCTTCCTAAAAAGTCCAACTTCTGCGTTTCGCTGCATTCCTCGTCATCGCGGAGTACGATAAGTACTTCTCATTCCTCGGAATTTGCACGCCTTTTTATCCCGATCTTATGCGGGGGAATTTGAAACTTTTTACTTTGCCGTCAAATGGTGATTTTTTTTACGAGTGCATCAATTTTATAGGTAAAGATGGGGAAACGGATCAGGTTAAAAGATCGCGGATTTTTTGAAGTTCGGTGGAGATTTCCTGGAGGATGTCGGTAGGAGGCTTTTCCCTTTGTCCGGCGGGCTTGGTTTTTAATCGTTGTCTGGCGCCCTCAATGGTGAATTTTTTTTCATATAAAAGATGTTTGATCCATATAATCAGTTCGACATCTTTTTTCCTATACAATCTCTGACCCGAGGAGGTTCGTTTGGGGTTTATCTTTTTAAACTCGGACTCCCAAAATCTTAGAACATATGCCGGTACGCCGACAATCGAACTGACTTCTCCAACCTTGAAGTAAAGTTTGTCCGGCAATTCTTTTTGATAGGGGATATTGCTCTGCATTTTTGAGATGGCTTGTTATCTATAAGGATTAATTTTTTATCCCTGTCACTTTTTGAAACGCTCAATTTGAAAAAAAACTATTCGGCCGGCAAGGTTGCATCAAACGTTTTTATAAGCTGGTTGGTAATGGTTTTGTGAATATGATTAACCTTGTTATCTTCCAGGGTTTCTTCTGAAGATCTATAGATTATTCTAAAGGATACACTTTTTTTACCTTTTGGAATCGGATCCCCGCTAAAAACATCAAACAGATATAAATGTTCCACCAGTTTTTCTTGGAGCATCTCGACAGTTTCTATGATTTTATACGTTTCAATAGAATTGTCAATAATAAGTGTGATGTCCCTTGATGTCGCCGGAAACTTTGGGATGGGACGGGCAGATATCGTGTCCGGCACCGATTGAATGAGCCGATCGAAGTTAAGCTCAAAGATAAATCCCGTTTGCTTCAAATCGTAATTTCGAAGTACTTTTGGATGGATTTCTCCCACAAGACCTATGGGCTCATTTTCATCAAGAATTCGTGCTGTAAATCCAGGTTTTGAATATGAACAGAATTCCGGGGGCATCTGCGTAAACGAGGTCTTTACAATTCCGAGATTTCTCAAAAGCTCTTCAAGTACACCTTTTATATCATAAAAATCACAATTAATCTCTTTGGAAGACCAGGTCGAATCGATCCTGGTTCCTGTCCAGAGCCCTGCCAGCATTTCAACTTCATCCGGCTGATGGTCCTCTTGGCCGGTGTGAAAAAAGACATGGCCGATCTCAAAAAGCTTAAGATTTTTATTTTGTACCGATAGATTGAGTTTCATCGTTTCAAGAAGACCCGGGATGAGAGATGTTCTCATAACCGCTTGATCTTCAGAGATCGGATTGAGGATGTCCACCATCTTTCTTTTGGGATCGTCCGAAGGAAGTTCGAGATCATCGCAAGACTGTTTGCTGATAAAACTGTAATTGATGGCTTCACTGAATCCCAGGCCGGTCATCAGCACTTTTGTACGGTCCCTTAAATCAATTTTTTTGTCGGGATGTCTGGCTTCGGCGGGTATCAGAGGAAACGTTGTTTCGATGTTATTGTAGCCGAATAGTCGGGCAATTTCTTCCGTAATATCTTCAAACCTTCTGATATCGACCCTGCATGAAGGTGGCGCTACCTGAAGGTTGTCGTTATCTATTTTATTAACATCAAATTCGATCGACGTTAAATATTTTTCTATGGCATCTGTATCGAGGCGAGTGCCCAGGTGCCGGTTTAAGCGTTGGGTACTGACATCGATGGTGGTTTCAGAAAAGGGAAGCGGATATTCATCGATGACCCCTTTAACACATTTGCCGCCGCCGATTTCAGCAATGAGCTGTGTTGCCCGATTCAATGCCGTGATGGTTCCGTCGGGGTCCACGCCACGTTCGAAGCGGTGGGATGCATCGGTGTTTAGGCCTGTTTTTTTAGACGTTTTTCGAATACAAACCGGGTCAAAATATGCGCTTTCAAGGAGAATGTTTGTTGTGGTATCTTCAATTTCTGAATTCAGTCCGCCCATGACGCCTGCCATGGCCACCGGTTTTTTTCCATCGCAAATCATGAGCATTTCCGGATCAAGGCGGCGTTCTTTCCCGTCCAGGGTGATAAAGGTTTCGTTTTCCTGAGCCGTTCGCACCACAATCCGGTTTTCAGCAAGACGGTCAAAGTCAAAGGCATGCAGGGGCTGGCCGGTCTCCATCATTACGAAGTTGGTAATATCCACAATATTGTTGATCGGTTTTAAACCTATTGAAATCAAGCGGTCCTGAAGCCAAAAAGGAGAGGGACCGACGATAACATCGAAAACAAGGCTGGCGGCATATCTCGGGCAAAAAGTGGGGGCCATTATTGTCACTGAGGTGTGATTGGCAATATCATCCATGGATTCCGGCAGATAAATTTCAGGATATGTAACCCTTTTATTTTCAATTGCGGCAATTTCGCGGGCGGTCCCGATCATACTGAGGCAGTCGGGTCTGTTGGGGGTCAGATCAATTTCAAATACCGGATCCGACAGTTCCAGCGCCTTATTCAGTGAATCACCCACCAATAGATTGTTATCCAGCGTCATAATACCATGGCCGTTGCTGCCGAGTCCCAATTCGAGTTCGCTGCAAAGCATCCCTTCCGAGGTTTCTCCACGGATGATACTTTTTTCAAGAACGGTTCCTTTTGGAAAACGGGTGCCTGAAACAGCGCACGGTGCAAGCATATCTGTTTTGACATTGGGTGCCCCACAAACCACCGAAATGGTCTCCCTACCGATATCTACGCGACAAAGTTTCAGCGTATCAGAATTTGGGTGGGGATCAATATTGACGATCCGGCCGACATGTACACTGTTCAAATAGTCGTATCGGTCCGAAACAGCCTCAACTTCAAGTCCGGCCATGGTGAGGGCATCTGCCAGATCATTTGCATTCAGGTTAATGCCAACGTATTCTTTTAACCAGCTTAAGCTAACCTTCATATTAAAACTGCCTTAAGAACCTTAGATCATTTTCAAAATATCTTCGGATGTCATCAATACCGTATTTTAACATGGCAATCCGTTCCACACCCATTCCGAAAGCAAATCCGGTATATCGGGTCGAATCGTATCCAACGTTTTCAAAAACAGCCGGATGAACCATGCCGGAACCCAGAACTTCCAGCCAGCCGGTTTTTGAGCATACCCTGCAGCCCTGGCCTTTGCATATCACGCATCGGATATCGACTTCGGCACTGGGTTCGGTAAAAGGGAAAAAGCTGGGTCGAAATCTCAGACTGGTTTCCGGATCAAACATTTGATGGACAAAGGTCGTCAATATACCTTTAAGATCCCCGAAAGATATATTTTTATCAACCAGAAGCCCTTCAACCTGGTGAAACATCGGTGTGTGTGTCAAGTCGGAATCACATCGATAGACCTTGCCGGGTGCAACAATTCTCACCGGAGGATTCTGCTTTTCCATGATTCGGGGCTGGGTCGGAGAGGTGTGGGTTCTTAAAACGATGTTTTTGGATATATAAAACGTATCCTGCATGTCCCTTGCCGGGTGATTTTGGGGAATATTCAGCGCTTCAAAATTATAATAGTCGGTTTCAACCTCAGGCCCTTCAGCAATGTCAAAACCCAAGCGGACAAAAATGTCGCAGATTTTTTGGGTAATCTGGGTGATGGGATGCAGAGATCCTTGCGGCGTCACTCTTCCAGGGAGTGAAACATCAATCTGATCGTCGATTTCCCAGGCGGATGTTTCAAGTGCTTTCAGAGCGTTTTTGAATAATACGTCGAGATTTTTTTTTGTTTCGTTGGCTTTCTTCCCGGCTTCCGGTCTGATGTCTTCGGGCAGGTTGGAAATGTTTCTTAAAAATTGAGTCACCGCCCCTTTTCGACCCAGGTACCGGACAGAAATGGCTTTGATACTTTCTGCATTGTGCGCAGATTCAAGTTCCTTTATTGCATCTTGGTGAATCTGTTCAATGGTTTTCTCCAATGTCGTTCTACCTGTTCCTTAGTCGAAAAAATCGTACTCAAGTGTCGCATCCATATGATAGGCGGATCGGGGTTATGATTATAATTGTTCCGAGGCTAATCCGGCAATTTGACTAAAACCCGAAGGATCCGATATGGCCAACTCGGCCAGCACTTTTCGGTCCAACTCAACTCCGGCAAGTTTCAACCCGTGAATGAATTTGCTGTAAGACAGATTGTTCATGCGTGCCGCGGCATTAATTCTGGCAATCCAGAGTTTTCTAAAATCACGTTTTCGTACTTTGCGATCCCGGTATGCATACATGAGTGCCTTGTCAACAGCGTCCGCTGCTGTGCGAAATAGTTTGCTGCGGCCGCCACGAAACCCTTTGGCTAATTTTAAGACTTTTTTTCTGCGCTTTCTTGCTTTAAAACCTCTTTTAACTCGCATAACTTTTCTCCTAAACCTCTATCCAAATCTGCTATCCATTGGGGAGCAGCAGCTTAAGTGCTTTTTGGTTGGTTTTGTCGATGATTTGGCTTTGCCTCAAACCACGTTTACGCTTTGTGGTTTTTTTGGTTAAAATATGACTGGCATGTGATTTCGAAAAAACGAATTTTCCGGTTCCTGTTTTCTTAAAACGTTTTGCAGCGGCCCTATTTGTTTTTATTTTTGGCATCTTTCATCCTTTCCGGTAATTTTAAAAAAATAGATGGCGTGAACCATGTCGGATTCCAGCTCACGCCATCTTCACAGAAAATATTTTTAACAATTTATCATGGTGAAAAAGGCATAAAAATAACTTTTTACGACGTCACCAACAATTTGTCGATGATCGTTGTATCATAAAAAGGTTTTTAATCTCATGGATAATGAAGTATCAGAGCATCATTATTTTGATAATGGTTTCGGTGCAAGAACCATAACCATTGTGCGACCTTCAAATTTGGGGGGCTGTTCGACTATGGCTATTTCTTCAGTTTCTTGAACAATCTTTTCCAGCAATTTTCTCCCCAGATTGGTGAGCGTAATTTCTCGTCCCCTGAAAATGACGGTGACTTTGACTTTGTCCTTTCTATCAAGGAATTTGTTGATATGATTGATCTTGGTATTTAGATCATGTTCGCCTGTCTTGGGGCGTATCTTTATTTCTTTGAGCTGAAAAGTGGTTTGTTTCTTTTTTGCCTCCTGTTTTTTCTTGGTCGTTTCATACTTGTAGCGACCATAATCCATTATTTTACACACAGGAGGGGTTGCGTTCGGAGAAATTTCCACCAAGTCAAGGCCAAAATCATTCGCAACGGCGATGGCTTTGTAGGTCGGGATGACACCAATCTGATTTCCATCAGGGTCTATTACTCTGACCTCTTTTGCCCTTATATTTCGATTAATATTTATTCTATTTCCTCTGCTCCTATTGCCACTATCTGTACGTTTCGAAATAGCTATACCCACACCTCCTTAGCTATAAATTATTGATTTTTTCATGAACATGGAAAAAAACCACAAAATTGTGACAATAATTTTTCCAATCCCACATTCCTGAGCATTACATATTATTGATCTCTTGCCGAAAGTGAAATCTGAAATATATAACATTATTAATAAATGCAAGAAAAAAATGCAAGAAAATAAAATGAAATCCGCTCCATTGAGATAACATGTTTTTGACAATCACTAGAAGCTATCTCAAAATAAAGGTTTTGGTTCAAGATCAAGGCGGAGCCTAATTTTAACCCGCAGGCATACTCAAGTATGTTGAGGACTTAAACCGCGGCTCCAACGCCGAGGTTGGCCCAAAAGATTATTTTGAGATGGCTTTTGTTAAGTTTCTTGAGACGCTATGACTGTCTGAGTGTATATTCGGCCAAGAGGCTTCCCCTCCAGTAAGAATTTTCCGGATTCTGGAAAAAGGCTTTGAAAAGTTCCAGGCTTTGTCGGCGTAAAATATGGGGCACAATTGAAATTTTTTGATTACGATACAACGGCGTCAGACCGGCCAGATTGCAACCCGTACCACCACCCATTACATCTTCATAGGCGTAGACAACTTTGCTGATACCACTTAGAATCAAGGCTCCGAGGCACATGAGACACGGCTCCATGGTTGTAAAGAGGACCATTTCCTTTTTGTCTTTATGGATCTCCATATCTGCCAGACACTTAAGTGCAATCATTTCTGCGTGGTCGATTTCATTTGGGAAATTTCCCATTGAACCTTTTCGGGCGCCAGTTGCAAGAATCCGGTTCTGATGGACCAAGACACATCCGACGGGAAATTCTCCTGCATCTAACGCTTTCCTTGCCTGGTCCAACGCTTTTTTCATGAAATATTCATAATTCATAATTTAACAAATGAAATTCCCTGATAGAGTTACAGTCTACAAACGGTATCATCACACGGACAGCTGTCGTCGATTTCAAAAGCATAAAGAATTCTCGATTCCATTTCAGCCTGTTTGACGGAGATCCGATCAAAGCCTATTTTTTTTACGATTTGTAAAAGTTCAGATTTGGCTGGAATCAATTCGAGGCCGCGTGCTATTATTTTACCCGTCAATCCATCAATCACGTCTGCATCCTCGCCGTTTGTCACCACAACGATCGGAATCTGGTATGGCGCAACCAGCCTCGATGCTGCCAGAGCGGGACGGTGACGGGTGATGAGCGAACCGGGGCCGTATTTGATGATCATATCAATTTTGCCTGACACATTAATTTCAAAATCGATCTTTATCATCGCATTCTTTTCTCCGGCAGATACCCGGAGTTCACGACGGGGTTTAATCTCCTTTTTTGAATATCCTTTAAATTCCACAAGCAGCCGAGACAGACGCTGTTTGTATCTTTCGTCGTATGTGTCCCGGATGGTTTCACCGGTGATAAAATCGACCAGTTCGCCGAGAATGAGATGATGTCCTTTCATGTCTCCGCCAAGAGTAAAGATTGGTTTTAAAGTTGTAAAGTATGATGAATTCGTAAAAAGTCGAATTCATCACGTTTTAGATTATATTTTATCATGTATTTACAAATATTTAAAACTTAATGCCTAAAACTTAAAACGTTCGTAAAAAGGAAAATATTACTTTTTTCGAAACCATCAAAGTATAATGCTATAAACTTAACGGTACAACCTTAAAAGCATTAAAAATATGTCTTTACAATTGATTGAGCATATGAATAAATTTGCCTTGACAATTAAGATTCAATGCCAATGATGATATAAAAAAATCGGGAAAAAATAAATACCGAATAAATATCGTTTGTTATCAATGGGGTTAAACAGTCTGTCATATGTCAATACGTGAAGATTTTGAAAAACGGGAACAAGGCTTTATCGCCCCTTTTGGATGTTTGAGTTCCAAATCAAAAGGCCGTCAGAGAGACGAAAAAGCCTGTTCTGTTCGTACAGCATTCCAGCTGGATCGCGATCGAATTGTTTATTCAAGCGCCTTCAGGCGGCTAAAGCGCAAAACCCAGGTTTTCCTGTCTCCTATGGGAGATCATTATCGAACACGATTGACACATACACTAGAAGTCTCTGAAATTGCAAGAACAATAGCGCGCGCCATGCGCCTGAACGAGGATCTAGTTGAGGCCATTGCCCTTGCACATGATCTCGGTCATCCTCCTTTTGGTCACGGTGGCGAGACGGCGCTTAAAGAAATTTATTCACCGGATTTTTCACATCACAAGCAGAGCTTGCGCATTGTTGATATTTTGGAACAAAACGGTAAAGGGCTGAATCTTACGTATGAGGTTCGCGATGGGATTTTAAAGCATTCCAAAGGATATGGAAAGATTATTCCTGATGACCCCGCTGAAATGGCAAGTACTGTTGAAGGAAACATTGTTCGAATTGCCGATATTATGGCTTACTTGAATCATGATCTGGATGATGCCATCAAGAGTGGCGTTGTCAATGCCGATCAAGTACCGGAAACCTGTGAAAAAATTCTCGGTCACACACATTCCGAGCGTGCTACAGCCATGATCAAGGATTTGATCGCTCACAGCAAGCCTCAGGATGGTACGCTGTATTTAAACATGAGCAATGAAGTATTTAACGCCATGGGCGAATTGAGGCAGTTTCTTTATGAAAATGTCTATCGTTCCATCCGGGTTCATAACGAATTTATCAAGGCCAGACGGATTCTGACCGAACTTTACACCTTTTTTCTTAATAACGAAACATTACTTCTGAAAGAACTTGCGGCGATGGAAATGTCGAAGTGTAATCACCGTAGCCAATCCAAGGAAAGGTGCGTTTGTGATTTTATCGCCAGTTTAACAGACCGGCGTGCTCTCGATTTGTACTCAACCATCTTTTTCCCTTCGCCTATGGTATAAAAGTTACCTTAATGATGGGTTTGCCGACCGTTACCCCGTATCAGTTATCCCGAATCCAGCCTCATATCGTTGCGCCTTTTTTAAAGCGTCTAAAAAAGATATTTGCATCCATGGATCAAAAATACCAGGAGGCTGCCGACTATTATGACTTCAACTGCGAGGGTTGTGAGGACAACTGCTGCCTAACCCGCTTCTATCACTATACACTTATTGAATATCTCTATATCAAGGAAGGGTTTTATTGTCTTGAAAATAAGAAACAGGTCGAGGTAAAGCGACGGTCTTTAACCGTATGCCGGAAAACCGATGAGGCCGATAAGAAGGGACAACCTGTGCAACAGATGTGCCCGGTCAATTTCGGGAGTCTTTGTGTTCTGTATGCACACCGCCCCATGATATGCCGGTTGCACGGTATTCCTTATGAACTCCAAAGGCCCGGCCAGGGCATATTAAATTCTTCGGGTTGTGGCACCTTTGCTCTGAAATGTCATAAAAAGACACATTTAAAATTTGACCGAACACCTTTTTACATGGAAATGGCAGCGCTGGAAAAGGAGATGAAACAGGCCGTTGGGATGACACACAAGATTAAAATGACCGTTGCGCAGATGATTGTCACGTTTGGTGATGGGTAATGGACGACACTTTCGCTTTTTGAAATCATTGCCGCTTCAGGTAGAATTAAATTCTTGCTGAAAGAACTCGTGAATAAAGGTTCGTAATGAAAGAACTCGCCCGGGTTATTTATAAAAATCTCTGCTTTAACAGGGATTTTCATCCATAAAATTAAATCACCGATGGTTCTTTCAAAACGATCCCTAATTCACTCAGACAGCTTTCAGTCAAAAATTTAATTATACCTGAAGCTCTTTTGAAACGGATTCGATTCAAAGAAATAAACCATTACGATATTTAAAGAATCATGAAATATATAAAGACTGAAGATATCGGCAAACTGCCCGGCAGAAGACTTGAAAAGAGTGACA
>JASFGF010000021.1:0-16058 GCA_050123915.1 Desulfobacterales bacterium
CCTGTGGTATCAATCGGTTTTCTGTGAATAAATGCGTTTGACTGGAATAAGGATGAATTTTTCGGCGGAACAAAGACGATTCAAGATGGTAATCATACGGTCCCGGAAACCCTTTCAAGAGACCCGCAGATAATCGATAACCACTTGGTTTTTTATAAGTTTATCGCAATTCATTTATGCTTAACTCTTTTTGCTTGAGCCTAATAGGGTTTATCAGCCCGGAACCTTAAAAGTTGAACCGATCAACCCAAATATAAAGTCACGCAAAAACAATGTATTAATTTGTCAGCAAATTTATTTTTGCTTATCTTCACATTGAATTTAAAAAATAATATCTGCATTTACAAAGTGTTAATGTGTAATCAGGTGGGTATGAACAACATTATTAAAATAATTGGAATGATTATTGAATAAACAATAGATTATTTTAAATCTTATTTATGAAGTCTTCGAGACTTAAATGAATCACATTCGGAATTCCATAGAGGAAACTTGTCATATCATATTTGACAGCATTGGGGAGGGCGTCTTTACGGTTAATTTGGACTGGTGCATCACGTCTTTTAATCGGGCGGCAGAAAAAATTACCGGGATCCCAAGGCAAAAAGCCATTGGACAGCCATGCTCAAAAGTTTTTAACGCCAATGTGTGTAGTAAAAAAGATTGTATTCTCAGCAAAGTTTTAAATACCAATATTCCGATTGTAAATATGCCGATCTACATCATTCGTTCAGATGATAAACGCATTCCCATCAGTGTCAATGCCACGATATTAAAGGATAAAAAAGGTCGTACAATTGGCGGTGTTGAGACTTTCAGGGATTTAAGTGTTGTTCATCAGTTACGGAAAGCGCTTCGTAGAGATTACTCTTTTGGAAATATGGTGAGCAAAAATCAAAAGATGCTCCAATTATTTTCAAACCTTCAACAAATTGCTGAAAGCGACGTCACCGTCTTAATAGAAGGGGCCACCGGCACAGGAAAAGAATTGCTTGCCAGGGCACTTCATTATAACAGTCCCAAAAAGCACGGGCCTTTTGTTCCGGTCAATTGTGGGTCCCTGCCCAACACCCTGATCGAGTCAGAGCTTTTTGGATACAAAGCCGGTGCATTTACCGATGCAAAAAAGGACAAACCGGGACGTTTTGCCCGCGCCCAAAACGGCACTATTTTTTTAGATGAAATCGGAGATATTTCTTATGCGATGCAGATTCGCCTTTTGCGGGTTCTTGAAGAAAAGTCTTATGAACCTTTGGGATCCGTAAAACCCTCAAAGACCAATGCCAGGGTTGTTGCAGCAACTCATCGAAAACTGGACAAATTGGTTGAAGAAGACAAATTCAGGGAGGATCTGTATTTTCGAATTAATGTCATAAAATTGACCCTGCCCAAGCTCGCAGATCGAAAAGAGGACATTCCTCTTTTAGTGGACCATTTTGTCGAGCGATTCAATTGTGAAAAGAAGAATAAAATTCTGGGTTTTACTCAGGAGGCAATGGCTGCGATGATGCTCTATGACTGGCCCGGAAACATACGCGAGCTTGAAAATGCCGTTGAACACGCTTTTGTCATCTGCAAAGAAGAGCTGATTCGTTTACAGCACTTGCCGGAAAAACTTTTACCAAAAATTAACTCCACCATTACCACAACAGGAAAAACACTCAAGGAAATTGAAAAGAAGTCGATCTTACAAGCCCTTCAGAGGAATGATTGGAAAAAAATGGTAACAGCCAAGGAGCTTGGAATCGACAAAAATACCCTCCGACGCAAAATCATGCGCCACGAAATTGAGGCGAAAAAATCGAGGTAAAAGACATGCCGAAAAAAAACAATCCAAAAAAAAAGCGACGTTTAAACGTACTGACACCTGAAAATTATTTTCAGTTTGAGTGCCATCAGAATCTTGATTGTTTTACCCGATGTTGTCACAATATTACCATATTTTTGACTCCCTATGATATCCTTCGTATGAAAAACGGCCTTAATATGTTGTCAGAAGATTTTTTGGCTGACTATACAATGACGATGATCGGCGACACAGGTTTTCCTGTCGTTGTACTAAAAATGCGCAATGATGCGGATAAAAGCTGCCCTTTTGTTACCAGTCGAGGGTGCAGGATCTATCCCCATCGTCCCTGGTCCTGTCGCATATACCCGCTACAGCCTGAAAGTACCAAAATAACCGAAAAGGCGGGAAAAGAATATTATTCTGTTATGGATGTCCCTTTTTGCCTCGGTTTTGCTGAAGATAACGTCCAGACTGTTGACGTGTGGATGAAGGAACAGGGAATTCCTATTTACAAGGAAAAAGAAGCCCTGTTTAAAAAAATTACCATAAACGAATTCCTTGTCCATCATCAGGTTACGAATAAAAAGATCCAGGAGATGTATTATATGGCTTGCTATGATCTGGATCGTTTTAGACGCTTTATATTTAAAACCACATTTTTAGAACGATTTGAAATGGACCCTAAAGTGGTGGCAAAAATAAAAAAGGACGATGCAGAACTTTATCATTTTGCCATGAAATGGCTTGATTACGGTTTGCTTGGACAGCATGAGCTTAAAATAAAACCGGATGTCATGGAGGCTAAAAAGCAGGAGTTGAAGATTAGATAAAAAATTGCTCAACTTAGGCATTACTAAATAATATTATTTTTCAGAGCATCATAAGACCATACCGGCAAAGGCGCACATTTGCCGGTATCAGGATCTAAACGGCAGCGATAGGACGCCCGGGTTGCCTGTTGTTCCCACATCTGTTCCCAACCTTGAACAAAATAGGAGCAGTCATCATTAAAACAAACAAAAAAGAATTCATTGGGCCAGGTAGAGGTGATGGGAACCTGCCATTTCTTCATTTCTTGTCCGCAGTGAGGGCATCGCGGCGTTTTTTTGATCGGCATCTTTTTGTTCTGCTTTCTTTAAAATAACCTGCCATTATTTCAGTAATTTTTGAATTGCCGTGTCAATCATTTTCTCTCCCCCAATTCTTTCATTCGCAGCAACCATGGCGGGAAGGGCCTGGACATTATTAAATTTGCCCAAGGCATCTCCCGCCCAATTTACGATGTGAGGACTTTCATGCTCAAGAAGGCGTAAAAGCAATTCATAAGCGGCAGAAACTCGAATATTTCCAAGCACTGATACAATGCCGGTTTTTATGGGATCAAACGCTTTATTACTGTCAAAGGCCTTTTTAATATGGGGAATGGCCGCTTCTCCCAGCTTCTCAAGATAATGGAGGCTGGCTCCCGAGGCGTAGGCAAAACCGAACATGGATATATCAATGAGGACAGGGGCTGACATGTCAGTTTTATAAGCGGAAAGAATTTCAGGTACAAAAAGACCCGCCCAGGAATATTTACAGGCCAGCGGCAAAAGATACGGTATCATTTCCGGTCCTGCTGCCTTAAGATTGTCCAGGGTTTTCTTTAATGCATTCTTTCGAAGTTCAAGACCCTGTGAGTGCTTTTTGGGGAACTGATTTTGATTGTCTGCTGTTTGAAGCTTTTTTACAAGAGCGACCAGTTTCGTGTTTTCTTTTATAGGATACAGCGCCTGATAATCTTTGGTCTTCAGGGCAATCCAATATTTTTGAAGCCAGGTCAGCGGAGGATAATAGTAAGATAATGTAGGATTGTCTATTTCTGCATCCCGATAGCGTCCGTGTTTAATAAAATAAGCTTTTTCCGATTCTGCGACTTTTAGTCTGCATTTACAAATCTCGATCGCCTTTTCACACTCACCGGCATACAAATAACCGGTCGCCGCGATATCATGAAGTCTGTCCTCATTCGGATAAACTTTGATCAGCTTTAATGCAAGGTGAATCGCTTGGTTATATTTAACTGAACCCACCAGACCGAAGGCCTTTTCGATTTGCTTGATAAGTTTCTCTTGCGCCCTTTCCTTTTTAATGAAATTATTTGCTTGTGTCATATTTTTAGTCTGATCGGCTGCCTTGTGTTTACTTAAACAGCAATGCTTGTATTTTTTCTCGGAGCCGCAAGGGCAGGGGGCATTTCTGCCGACATTGTTTGACGGCACATCAATCGCTTTTGCCCTTTCACGTTCAGCTTGAGTAAGCAGATCATCCCGAATCTTTAAAAGTTGTTCTTTGGAGATGCCTTCCTTTAGAGCGATAACATCGGGATTACCTCCCTGAAGGAGTTTCAAAACAGGCTCAAGCTCTGCTTCGGACATGGTGTCAAATTTCAATTTATTTGAAGCATCCATAAAACGATCTCTCTTTTTTCAGTACGATTTGTTGATAAAGACTATATTTTTTCGAAAAATTCAATGCATGCCTGTGCAAAACCGGAAGCATAGGCCTGAAAATCGAAACTTGTATCCCCCAAGTGCTCATTTAAAATTTCAGCACGATATATGTCCCAATTTGTCGGAATTCCCCTGGCCCTATATACGGCAGCCAGCTCATCATAATCCGCCTCATTTATAGCGAATTCATAGCCTTTTCTATATCCACGTTCAAACCAATTCCTTTGCTTTTTTTTATCCCTTTGAGCCGCCATTTTTAGCCTTTAAAAATAGTCTATAATACAAATCTGAACTTAGCTCCGATTCGCTCCGTAATTGGAATAATAAATCAGCAGATAATTGTTTAGAGATCAAAATGATCGACAGCCGCACAAGGTGACCAAGCTTATGCGACTGCCGCTGGAGGATGTCTGTGTGGCATTCACAGGCACCTTTGGAAGAAAGAATCCACATCAACAGCTTCCCCATTGGATATTTGTAAATTTGTATTCAAACGCCCGGAAGTCGGCAGGGCAAAGAATATGGATTCCGTCTTGATCAAACTTCAACAACCGATACGATTCTATTTCTTCTTGCTCATTGACAATCTCATCACATAACGCGACCAAATCCTGGACGGCATTAACATTCGTCTCGACGGTGGCACGGACCTGTGACATGTTCGGCCTTGTTGGATCGCTTTTAAAACCGGCCAATATGACTTCTGCCTTCCGATGTTCGCTAAAGGGTACCGGAAAGACCGCAACATAGACCTCTTTCACCCTTTCAATCGTATCTTCGTCTTCGTCCTTGTCGAGGCTGTTCATTTAAATATTCCTTTAAATTGGACGAAAATATAAAACATTCACCGGCAAATAGTCATATCCCCTAACGCCGGTGAACGGCATCAGGGGATAAAATAGAACGCTTACATCCCTACTACCTCTTTGATATCCACAAGATGTATGATGGGTCTTGTGAGCATGGTGAACTCATCCTTTTCAGCATCGTATACAGAGTTTACGAATACTTTCCCCCATTTATCTTCATTCATTTTCGGGAAATCCGATCGGTAGTAATACCCGGGCCATCTGGTTTCTTCGCGGAACAGTTTATGCCGGATATGGGCCTCGGCGATCTGTGTCCGGTGGATGTTCTCCCAGCACCGCATCAGTTCATGAAGATTTCGAGCGGCGAGCTTGGAAAGATCCGCCTTGAGAAGCTTTAGCAGATCTAAGGCAATATTCAGGGTTACGGCGCTGCAGTTATACTGGGACCCCCATCCGGCCACATATTCATCCATAATCTTATTGAGACGGAATATGGCCATTTTGGGTGTAATATAATTCGGATTAACCTCTTCTACCGGGAGATCATATTTTTTCGAGGTTGTTCCCAGGGTGGTGTAATTTTTATGCGCTTCATAGTGCTTGAGCGGAAGTGTGATTCGTTCCTTGAATTTAACCACTTCTGCCGGATCAAATTCAGGCATTTCAGAGTTCTCCACACAGAATTTTACCGCCGCCTTGGCTGCAATCCGGCCTTCGGTAAAAGAACCCGAAGAGAACTTGTGACTTGAAACGCCGACGCCGTCACCGGCGGCAAACAGTCCTTTTACCGTTGTCATGCGGTTGTATCCCCAGAAGTATTCATTCTTGGATTTATCGGTCTGTATATCTTCGGGTCCGCTCACCCAGGCACCGGAAGCTCCGGAATGGGAACCGATAAAGTAGGGCTCGGACGGCATGATCTCGGAAGGCCCTTCCTCGGGGAATACATCCTTTGCAGCCCACAGAATTGCCTGGCTGATGGTCATGTCGAGAAAATCCTCCCATGCCTCGGCCTCAAGCTTCTTCAGTTCCTTTTTATACGCTTTTTCATTCGGGGCCTGTTCGGCAATTTTGGCGATAGCCTTGTCCGTATGAATAAATATGGGGCCTTCACCTTTTTTGTAACATTCGATCATCATCAGATGATTCCTGAGACAGGTGGGGATCGGCTTAACTTCTCCATAGGGCGGCCAGTTATGCAACTCACCCCCTTCAGCCAGACCTTCGGCCATGTAATTGAAACCGGTGGCTGAAGTTGCCGACGCCTTAAACAGCAAGAACCATGCCCCCACCGGACCATAGCCGTCCTTGAATCTGGCCGGAATAAAGACAACTTCCTGGGATGTCATTTCGGCACCGGCCGTGGTGGTCAGATAGGAACTGGATCCGGCATTCCAAGGCGGATACCAAGCCCTTCCCAGACCTTCACCGGTGGATCGCGGCCTGAAGACGTGAACGGCCCCGCCGGAGCTGACAATGCAAGCCTTGAATTTAAACACATAGATTTCAGGATCTCTTACACTGAACCCGATGGCACCGGCCACTCTATTTTTGTCATTCTTGTCAAGCAAAAGGCGAAGTATAAACACTCGTTCGATAATATTGTCTATGCCGACAGCGGTTTTGCCGGCTTCAGCGACAATGGCCTTGTAGGATTCACCATTGATCATAAGTTGCCACCGGCCTTCATGAACATAGTTTCCGTCTGCATCTGTCCAAATTGGAAGTCCGAATCCCTCGAACATGTGGACCGATCCGTTGACGTGCCTGGAGATATCCATCACCAGATCGTCCCGGCAAAGACCCATAAGGTCCTGGCGGACATAGCTGAGATAATCGACAGGGGTGTTTTCACCCTGGTATTGATTGATGGCTGAAAGCCCCATACCCACAGCGCCGCTTCGTTCCACGGCCGCCTTATCGACCACGGTGAGTTTGACATTATTTTCTTTGGCCCAATGACCACCTTCCACACATGCACCGCATCCGGCCATCCCAGCACCGATAATCAAAAGATCAGTTTCGACTTCGACGGTCTTGAATTCTTGCATTCTTCATCACCTCCTTTAGTCTCCAAGAGTCCAGAGTTTATCGGCTTTCAAAGATGCCGGTTCCGTAAACAGTAGTTGATCATTCAACGTCCCCGGTCCAACACCGAAACCGCCATCAGGCTTCGCCTCTCCTTCCGGTGTGGTCCGGATGGGGAATTTGAACCGCTTGATCGTACCGCCTCTGAACTTGACGGTCCACATGATTTCTTCGGACCCCCTCATGGGAACAACGCTGGCGCCGAGCGGGGTAAAATCAGCATAACCCCGCACCTCAACCGCCTGAGTCGGACAGATTTTTACACAGTTATAACACTCCCAGCACATGTCCGGCTCAGAATTATAGGCTTTCATCCGATCGACATCCAGCACCATAAGATCGTTGGGGCAGATGTACATGCATGCAGTTTTGTCCCCTCCTTTGCAACCGTCACATTTTTCATCAATGACAAAACTTGGCATTGTATTCCTCCTTTTTCATCGATTTTCTTTTTTGGATACGTCTAAAAATTAAGATGTTATGAATTTTTTCACCTCCTAAAAGAATTTTTTCGACCTGTTGTACTTTATTGGCGTTGCTAAAAATTGAGGGCTCAAAACTTGAATATCAATTTTTAGTTTGGCAATATCTATGCCATACAGAAATACAGTTCTAATATAAGTATAACATTTTGATAATACAGTTTAAATAAAACCTATGATGCCTTCAATTCCAGATCGTGGGTATGGCTGAAAAGGAACAAAATAGAGAGATGGGAAAGAAAAAAGGAACAATTTGAACCCCAAACTTGGTTTAAAGCACCATTGACAAAGCAAAGAACGTTATTTATCATAAATGCAACGTTCTATAACGTTCGGATAATGCCTTTTGATCCCAATTGTTTTTATGGTTAAAAGTGTATGTCGATATGGGAATTAAAACACACGCAGTTTGGGATTCTCGTTTTTTAAATCAGGTCTTTGATTCCATGGCCGAAGGCGTTTTTACGCTGGATGAAAGGGGGCGAATTTCTTCCTGGAATCCGGCCATGGAGCACATCAGTGGCTACGGGGCTGAAGAAGTTTTGGGTAAGCCCTGCGCTTTTTTGAATTTTAACCGCTGTTTTGGAAAAATCTGTCCGACCAACACCGACGAATGCGGCATATTCAAACACGGACGTACTGAGGTAACAGAATGTTTCTTGCGCCATAAGAGCGGCCGTAATGTTCCTGTAATTAAAAACGCCAGGGTCGTGCGGGATGAAGATGGTGTTACCATCGGTGGAGTGGAAACCGTAACCGATCTCACCGAACTTAATGAAGCCCGGATCAAGGCTGAAGAGGCCATGCGTCGTTTGAATGAAATTCATCAATTTAATAATATCATTGGAAAAAGTCATGCCATGCAGGAAGTATTTGCGGCCATTAAAGCGTCAGCTGCCAGCGAAGCGGCCATCCTCATTCAAGGTGAAAGTGGCACCGGCAAAGAACTGGTTGCCGGTGCGATTCACTATCACAGCGAACGTTCCGACAAACCGTTGGTGACAGTTAATTGCTCGGCCCTTTCTGAATCCCTGTTGGAAAGTGAACTGTTTGGCCATATTAAAGGAGCATTTACCGGAGCCTATCGTGATCGGATGGGACGTTTTGAGGAGGCAGACGGTGGCACAATTTTTTTAGATGAAATTGGTGAGATCAGCCCTTTAATCCAGGTAAAGCTGCTACGTGTTTTACAGGAGTTGGAGATCGAGAGGGTCGGAGAATCCAAGAGACGAAAAATCGATATCCGTCTTATCACCGCCACACACCAGGACTTGTATAAGCGTGTCAGTCAAGGATTGTTTCGGGATGACCTGTATTATCGCCTGAAGGTATTTCCCATTCATATTTCGCCACTTCGACATCGCAAAGAAGATATCCCTTTATTGGCCAATCACTTTATTCATCGTTATAACCAAAAGACAGGAATGAAAATCCAAAGTATCACTCAAAATGCCATGCGCGTTATCATGGACTATGAGTGGCCCGGCAATGTACGAGAGTTGGAAAATGCCATCGAACACGCATTTGTGCTGAGTAGCCAAAATCGGATTGATGTTTTTGATTTGCCTGTGGAAATCCGTCAGACCGGATATCATCCGGCTTCTTATTTTAAAAATTTCCCATCGCAGACCAGGGCTGAGTTGTCTGACAAACTTACCCGGGAGAAGCTGATTGAGGTTTTAAATGAAAGTGGCTGGAATAAAGCTGAGGCGGCCCGCCGACTCGGTTTGAATCGAACTGTGGTGTGGAGATATATGAAAAAGTGGGATATTCCACTCCAGAAGCTTTAGAATCAGAAGTCTTTAACCATAAATCACCGGGGACCTTTTTCTTCTGCCTTACACAAGGGGTGTTGAATGTGCGTCTGTTCCATATTCCGTGAGACGACTTCAAAAAAATGATATGATCTAATTACATTGTATTTCGTTATAAAAATTTAAAGGCGTGAGTTCCCCGAAAACTTTAGCCTCTTTTTTTATCAGAAACATCCGGATATCCGTACACAGATCGCATTTATTCAGATAGACTGCTCTTTTCGAACTGAAACCATAATTAGCATAAACCATATCATGTAATCCTCTGATCCCGGAGTCAGCCAGTATAGTTAGAATCGGATATTTTTCTCTGGAAAACGGTTTTCCTAAATCTTCTATTGCAACGCCGATTCCCGAACAGAGTCCGGGGATGTAGTTGCCGAAAAGATCTACATGGAAATGGCTGGTATCGGAAAGCTGATTTTTGCAACTTCCGGGGTTCTGTGCCAGAATTTTTTGTGCAGAACTTCCAGGAAGCTCGGTTCTGAAAGTTTCCAGAGCCCGTCCCCCCATATGCACCCAGTACCGACCGAGGGTATTAACCAGATATTCCTTTCCGAATGTGTTGGAAAATTCTTTAAATGTATGGGTGGTCTTCGGTTCCAAGACCGAAAGATCCTTGTAAAAATCGTTGACCCAGGGAAACAATCCGATTCCCACCTTTCTTCCAGCATCGATGACGCCTTTGACTTTTGAAAACGGAATAAATTCATTATGAAAAGGACTGATGGAAACCAAAAGGGTGCCCAGCCCGTTTGATTTCAAGCGTTCCAGAACGTTAACTGCGGATTCGGTATTTTTAAACCAGGAAGAATTGGTCTCCACATAATCGATTCCCATTCCGACCCTGTTTGCAACCTTTAAAATGTTTTCCAGCTTTTCCGGCCGAAGCATGGGTTCACCGCCGCCGATGTGTACGGACCGGCAACCCAGTTCCAAAATCCGGGTAAAACATTTTTCTGCGGTATCAGGATCGATGTACGTTTTTTCCCAGTTCGGACTGCAATTATACAGACAATGCCTGCATCGAGACGTGCAAAAATAGTTGGTGATGAGCCCGCCGGAAATAAGTCTGCGAATAGTAAAGCTGCTCAACGATCACCTCCAAATCCTGAGATCTCATGATCTCAGGGTGGCTATCAGCCTCAAGGGATTGCTTAAGAGAGACAACGCAAACAGAATATCCGTACACACCACATCCGCCGAAGCCAGGGTTTCAAAAGCAGCCCCTTCTCCTTGAATAATCGCCACGCCCAGGGCCGATGCTTTGAGCATCAAACGATCGTTTGTGCCATTGCCCATGCTCACGGTTTTTTCACATCCAAGGTTTTTTACATATTCCAGCTTTGCCGCATCCTGACGGTCCAAAGGTATGACGGCCAGTTTGCAATCGACATCCTCTATGGCTTTTTTGACACTGCCGAATGTATCGGCGGTGATAACATGAACGGTTAACATTTGTGAAAGTTCGGCCAGACACTTTTTGACACCGTCGATCAAAGCACCGTCGAATGCAATAGTGCCGTTGTAATCCAGAACGAGGTGTTCAAGCTTCAATATCTTATTCCCCGGGATGTTAATTTCAATCATCGTTTTACCATTTTATTGTTCGTTTTATACATCTGATTCACTTTTTCGTATTTTGTCGATACATTTTTTGGGTTGTATATGTTTTCAATATTAGGGTAAAGGGAAAAATAACTCTGGGTCTTAACAAGGGCAATGGTCTATCGAGCTATTTTTTTTAAATACTTATGGATTTAAATAACTTAAATAGAGTAAATTTTCAAACAGACTTAATCGACGGGCATGCTCATTTGAGCGAAATTGAACATCCGGAGAGGGCTGTTAAAAATGCTGTAAAAACGGGTGTTAATCGGATGGTTGCCGTTGCAATGAATCTTGATTCCTGCCGAAAAACCCTGGCACTTGCCGATAGATTTCCGGATAATATACTCCCTGCCATCGGTTATCATCCATGGTCCATCAAGGCAGAAGATGTGGAAGATACCATTTTTTTCATAACGAAAAATATTCATCGCTGTATTGCACTGGGCGAAGTGGGGCTCGACTATAAAGTGAAGGTAAAGAAGAAACTTCAGAAAACGGTTTTTTCAAAATTGTTGAACCTTTCAGTTAAATACAACAAACCGGTTATCATTCATTCCAGATTTTCGCATCAACGGACCTATGAGATGACGGTGGAAGCCGGCGTGGAAAAGGCTGTTTTCCACTGGTACAGTGGTCCTGTGGATATTCTCGAAAACATCATCGCAAGCGGATATCATGTATCTGCAACACCGGCCTTGGCTTATAGCCCCCATCACCAGTCGGCAATGGCAAGGGCGCCTTTAGAAAAGATTTTAATAGAAACGGATGCCCCGGTTCAATATGGTGATCGTTTCTCGGAACCGGCTGACCTGAAAGAAACCCTGTTTCATCTTTCTATGATAAAAAAGATAACGGAAGGTGAGCTTGCCGGTATTGTAACGAAAAATGCGGAAAGGTTTTTTGGATTATAAAATTCACTAATATTATAGAGGGTTTTTAAGATCAGGGTGTATACCGAACCGCTTCATCCTGTTCCAGATGGTTACCCGTGTCACGCCAAGAACTCTGGCGGCCTCCGACTGATTTCCATTTGTTTGTTTTAGGGTTTCTATCAGTTCTATTTTCTTTATCTCCTCCCTATTTAAAGACGGCTGCCGGTTAATCCCTGGTGATTTATTCTTATGAATGATGTTTAACGGCAGGTGGCGTGGTTTGATCATTGTTTCCTGACAGGTGACAAACGCATACTCAAAGGCGCCTTTCAATTCTCTTACATTGCCGGGCCACCAATAATTCACCAAAGCGTCCATTGTATCGTTGGTAATGCCCTGTATGTTTTTACCACTTTTTAGTTGATTTTTTCGAAAAAAGAATTCTGCTAAGAGGGGAATGTCCTCTAATCTTTCTCTCAAGGGCGGCAGGTTAATGGGGATGACATTAATTCTAAAATAAAAATCTTTCCGGATAGCGCCTTCATCCACCAGCTTTGTCAAATTCCTGTTGGTTGCTGAAATAATGCGAACATCAACCGGAACGGATTGACTGTCACCCACACGTTCGATAATTTTGTCTTCAATCACTCGAAGCAGTTTTACCTGTGTAGAAAGAGGAAGATCACCGATTTCATCAAGAAAGATATTGCCGCCATGGGCCTTTTCAAACCGGCCTTCCCTGTTTTGATAAGCACCTGTAAACGCGCCTTTGACGTGTCCGAAAAGTTCACTTTCAAGAAGAGATTCCGTCAATGCTGCACAATTGACTTTAACAAAGGGGCCTTTTTTGCGATTACCAACCTCGTGGATCGCTTTACTAACGAGTTCTTTTCCGGTTCCGCTTTCACCATATATAATCACCGGCGCATCCGATTGGGCGGCATTTTCAATTAAATCAAATACTTGACGCATTGGATAAGAGACGCCGATAATTCCATGAAAACCGTCTTTTGCTCTGAGTTCCCGGCGAAAAGCTGCAATCTGGTTGTCTTTTTCAATAATTTCCGTAATGTCGGCGATGGTTTCAACAGCACCGATCAGTGTGCCCTTGGCATCATGAAGGATAGAAGCATTTTTCAATGCATGAATAAGGGTTCCGTCTTTTTTTACCAGCGTACACCTACGTCGCTCCATGGTCCCGGTATCAAACAATACACACCACTGGTTTCCTTTATTTTCACGGGCCATTACAAACAAACTACAGTTCAACGCATCACAAGTTTTTCCGATAAGATCATCTTTTGAATAGCCGGTAATCATTTCAAAGGCTTTGTTAACAGAAATGATGCGACCATGCGTATCCACAATCATGACACCGTCTTGAATGGTATTTACAACCGTTTTCCAATATCTGTCCAGCTCGTCTTCGACCATCAAATTTCCCCTGTTAAAATTTAATAGGTGTTAAATTTTGTTTTTTAACATTTTAACAGGTTAATAACAAGAGGCATTCTCATAAACTGTTTCTGAAACCGTTACACATAAAGGGATAATAGGGGAAAAAATCATCTCATGTTAATGTGGCACCCATTTTGCGTTAACATGGCTGAAACCGGAAAACAATGAAGGAGTATTCAAAGTTTGAAGCGAAAAGCCGATCATATCCTCGATTTTAGAGGATCGATCACCTCTATGTCTCTGTTAAAATTAATTCAGACATTTAGAGAGATGAAACCGAATGAAGTCTTGGAACTACTTGGAAGTAATCTGGATACTCGCAGCGATCTATTCAAAGTTTTACCGGATGATGCGTATGAGTTGATTTTTTTAGATGTTGTTGAGGAGGGGGAATATTGTTATCGAATTCAATTAAAAAAGAAAAAATAGGATGAAACGATGCCAGGAGAACCCATTATCATCAAAGGTAAAAAGAAAAGCGGATTTTTAGAAAAGGTAAAAGAGCTTCTTCCAGAAGGTGGAAATCTCAATCTTTGTTTGACCTGCGGTGCCTGTTCTTCCGGATGCCCGGCCACGGGTCTGGAAGATATGGATCCCCGAAAGTTTTTAAGAATGGCAGCCCTGGGCATGGACGAAGAAATTTTAAGTACTCCCTGGGTATGGATGTGTACCATGTGCCAGCGGTGTATTTATGTCTGTCCCATGCAAATTGACATACCCCAGCTGGTCTATAATGCCAGAGCAGCCTGGCCCAGGGAGGAGCGGCCAAAAGGAATCTTGGGTTCCTGTGACATGGCATTGAGAAATGACAGTTGCAGTGCCATGGGAACGTCCGAGGAGGACTTCAAGTTTGTGGTCGAAGACGTTCTCGAGGAATACCAGGAAGCACAGCCGGAGTTTAAGGATATGAAGGCACCCATCGACAAACAGGGCGCCGAATTCTTTTTGAACCAGAATTCCAGAGAACCGGTGACCGAACCGGACGAATTGGTGCCATTATGGAAGATTCTTCACCTGGCAGGTGTAGACTGGACCTACGGGAATAAAGGCTGGGCCGCAGAAAACTATTGCATGTTTTTGGCAGATGACCAGGCCTGGGAACACATTACCCGAACCACGGCCAAACAGGCGGATGACCTGGGGTGTAAAACCTTTCTCAATACCGAGTGAGGTCATGTGACTTTCTCAGTCCGGGCCGGGCTGAAAAAATTCAACATTGAGCATAATTTTGAGGTTAAGAACATCTATGAGTATTATGCCAAATGGATACGGGAAGGAAGACTGAAGGTCAATTCAGACTGGAACAAAGATTTGAAGATCAAGTTTACGGTTCAGGATCCATGTCAGATCATACGCAAAAGTTATGGCGATCCAATCGCGGAAGATTTGAGGTTTATCGTCAAATCGGTGGTGGGTGAAGAGAATTTCATTGATATGATTCCCAACAGATCGAACAATTATTGCTGCGGTGGCGGCGGCGGTTTTCTACAGTCGGGATTTACAGATGCACGTCGTGCGTACGGCAAGATTAAAGCCGACCAGATTCTGGCTACAAACGCCGATTATTGCATTGCGCCCTGTCATAACTGCCATGCCCAAATTCATGATTTATCGGATGAGCGCGATCATGCATGGCAGACAGTTCATTTGTGGACGTTGATATGCCTTTCCTTGGGGATTCTCGGCCCAAACGAAAGAGAGTACCTGGGAGATGATTTAAAGGAGGTGGATGTTTTTCATCCGGAATCGGCGATGTAAGTTGGTTTTTTACAAAAGAACCGGCTGATCTTCGGCAAGAGCAACTTTATTCAGTGACTTGTTTTTGAAAACTTAAGTTGACGCGTGCTTTTTTTCACAATGACAAGTCAGGTAAAGACAAAAGAGGAAAAAAACTTATGAGTTTTAAGAAACGATTAACATCAGGTGAATTTGTTGTGCTGGCTGAGATGAACACACCCAAGGGGGTGGATATATCTGAGCTTGTCAACAATGCACGCCGAATTAAAGGGCGTGTGGATGCCGTCATAGTTCCTGACATGGAAAATGGCATCATGCGAATGAGTGCACTGGCCGGGGGTGTTCTCATGCACCAGCAAGGGGTAGAATCTATTATTAATGTCTACTGCCGGGATCGTAACCGGATGGCGCTTCAAGGCGATATCCTTGGCGCCCATGTACTGGGCATTCAGAATCTCGTTATTGTTCACGGTGAAGAAATGGTCAAAGGTGATCATCGAGACGCAAAACCGGTAGATGACATGGATGAACTGGAGCTGTTGGGTGCCATTCAATCCTTACAACAAGGGACAGACATGGCAGGTTTCGATCTTAATGGGAGTCCCTCTTTTACCGTGGGATGTACCATTGCTCCCTCAGGTGACGGTGATGCCTTTGACGAAGAACTGTCGCTTGCAAGAAAAAAGATTGAGGCGGGCGCCCAGTTTGTAATTACCCCCCCTGTTTATGATTTGGATCGCTTTGCTACGAATATGGATGCGTTTAAAACATTGGGGGTGCCGATTATTCCTACGGTTTTTCTCATAAAATCCGTGGGAATCGCCAGATATATTGCCAACTACGAACCCGGGGCTCATATTTCAGAAGATTTAATCAAACGGATTCGAAAAGCACCGGATACGGAAA
>JASFGF010000022.1:0-15380 GCA_050123915.1 Desulfobacterales bacterium
ATAGGGAGTCCCGACCAGAGAAATATAGGTTCCGACGCTTCGAAACAAAAGTCCCACCAAAATGACGAGGGTTCCCGTAAGACCGGCGTGCCAGGCCACATTGACATTGACTTGGGCGCCCACCAGCACAAACAGAAGCAGTTCGGCAAACACCCAGACTTTTTTAAGCTTTTGGGAAATGAGGTGTGCGATGGGCTCGGACTTTTCTAAAATAATAAATCCGATGGCCATCACCCCCAAAAGACTGGCAATGGGCACCCATTTTTCACAGGCTGTCTCTAACCAGGTCAAAATGATGGCGACACCCAAAACCATCAAGGTCCGTTTGGGAGGCCGCCAATCGTATTTTGTGAAGAGACGATACAAAAAATACCCTGGAACGACCCCTACAAGAATTCCCAGCGTAATTGAAACCGGTATTTCTCCCAATTTGGCCCATATATTGACCGTACCGCCGCCATACATACCCAAAAATATCGAAAAAAGAACGATGACAAAAACATCGTCAATGGATGAGGCCGCCAGTAGCAGCGTGGGAATCCCCTTTTTAGCACCCCGCCCCCGGTCCATGAAATCAATCATCAGAGGCACCACCACCGCCGGCGAAACAGCCCCTAAAATGGCACCCAGTATGGCGGCTTCCAGGTAGCTGATATGCAGCCAACGCGGGGCGACCAGCATGACCCCCACAATTTCGAAAATGGCGGGAATACAGCTCATCAATAGGGCAGCGCGACCCACACGATGCAAGGTGTCTTTATGCAGCTCAAACCCGGCCCGCAGCAAAATGACAATCAAGGCAATTTTACGAAAATCAGCCGAGACTTTCATCATATCCGGAGCCATCAGGTTAAACACATAAGGCCCTGCCAAGATTCCCACAATCAGCATACCGACCAAGCCGGGCAATTTTACTTTGCGAAAAACATAATCCGCCAGTAATCCCAAAACAATAATCAAAGAAAGACTTGCCGCCATAATACTCCTCCATGCATTTGTTATTTTAAAAAAAATCCCCGCTCGGCAAACCAAGCAGGGTCTTAAAAAAAAGATGCACTAAAATAAAAACCCACTTGGTCTTACCAAGTGGGGAAGGAAGTCTTTAATTCATACGACTTCCACCCCAGTAAGGTAGAAGTCATCAGCTCGGTTCACCGGTTAATTAGTGTCCATCCACGAAGTGTAATGGACCCAATTAAGTGTCCAATTCAGAAATGAGCAATTTTTGTCCTGATCAAGGCCGCACAAGGGTTTGCGGTGAGGTGTACGTCTGTACACCGCAGCCGGAAACCCGCGGAGAACCCAGAGCAGGGCAAAAAGAGCCATTTATGGATGGACACTAATTAAACCGAACGGTTAAGGCAGACTTCATTGCCTTTATATTTAATCGGCATTTTCAGTCCATTATGCCGAAATTTTTCATGGGAATTCAGTTCTCTAAACCAGCCTTCAAAGTTTCCAATTCACCGGCAACTTTTTCAAGGCGACACACCGCTTCGGCCACGGTTTCACCATGATCTTTTTTCCGGAATCTGGCCGTTTTCATAGCACCCTGAGTGGCGGCCACGGTTTCTTCCAAACGCTCCTTGACCCTGGAAGCAAAGCGCGCAAAAGAAATATTGACATTTTGCATCGTGGACCATCGAAGATTCTCCACGTTTCGCCTCACCAGGTCATCCAGCCGCTGGTCCATGGATTTTAGCATCGGAATCGCATCCGTATTCCAGGTATTCAAAACCCAGTAAGGTCGTCTTGCCGTTTCCAGGGCATTTTCGTGGTGCAGGGAGCGATAGGGAACCTGAAAGAGATCGGCCGCGGTTTTGCGAAGGGTTTCGATAAGTTGATCCGTACGTTGCTCGTGTGGGGCGAGTGCATCCAGTAAATGCGATTTGACATCCTCGTTCAGTTCCGCCTGCTTGTGTTCAAAAAAATCTGGAATCGACTCGGCCCAGGCGTCCTGTACACTCGACTTGGTGGACTTCCCATAGCTTCTCGATCGCAATCCCCGGTTCATCTCCTCTTCCAGAAAGGCCCTGGCCTCTTTCCGCAAAGCCTGGGACCGATCTTCTATAAACGCCGTCATCCGTTTCTTGTCGCCTTCCAGAATGTCTTGGATGATCATCCGGTCCTGATCGGCCTGGTGTAGGCTTTTCTCGAAAACCGCGAGCTTTTCTTCGAGGGTTTTTTGTGGAAGGTGGAGTGCCTGCAAAGATATCCGAACGCCCATCAAAGCGGCTACCACGGCATCTGTTGCCCGTCTTGAGATAGCCTCGCACATTGCAGAGAATTTTTCTCTAACGAGAAAGTCGACGAGATACGTTTCAAGTTCCGCGACACCGCTTTCTATCCATTGCTCTTTGTTCTGTTTGACTTTCGCTTCCAGCCCCTTTCGGGCGGAAATAGAAAAGACAGGAATATCTTTTTCAATATCCAGATGTTCGGCCAGTATCTCACGGAAAAAGGCCAGAACCTGATCGCGCTCTTTTGCATTCAGGTAATCCACCTTGTTCAGAATGAAAAACAGCCGTGGAATTTTTTGCCGAACTTGCCGGAGAAAATCCAGTTCCACATCCGTTATCGGCGGATCCGCCGAAATGAGAAATAGTGCGGCATCGCATTGCTGCAAAAAATTCAACGTCGCCTGCGTGTTGTGACGGTATGTCGATCCAATGCCGGGCGTGTCGATCAGTACAACCCCCTTGGAAAGAATCGGGGCCGGCAATACCACCTCGACCTCTGTGACGCCGAGTTTGTTTTTCGGGTTACCTTCCTCGGTCACGTATTTGACGAGAAAGTCAGTTCGGTCGCTGGTCGATGCGCCACTAAATTCTTCCACACTTCGATTATCGCCGTAACGAACCCTTATCATCGAAGCGGATCCGAAATGAATAAACGTGGGAACGGATGTCAGGGGAACAACGGATACCGGCAGAATCGGCTCTGAAATTAAAGCGTTCAGCAAGGTACTTTTGCCCCGTTTGAACTGTCCGAGTACTGCCAGGTGGAACCTTCCATCCATAAGACGGTCTTTCAAGGCGGACAGCTTTTTGATCTTGTGTTCGAAGTCCGGACCCAGCCCGGAAATCAGATCTACGCCCTTATCCAACAGCGATGTGAGGCGATCATTTGACGCTTTTAAATTCTGTTTGCCGTCAATGTGGTGGGGCATGTTTTTCCTTGAAAATTCAGTCCGGACGATTCAATGAACGTTAAATTCGAATAATACGGAAAAGAATCGGTGGAAAGAGGGTCATAAAAAAATCTTGTTGAAGGGGGGGCTAAGTTACGTGACTCCCACCGGTACTTTCCTTGGTAGGAGTCATCAGCCAAAAGTGCGGTTAATGGGGGACTCCATCCCCTAAAATTTGAAAATTAATTAATATGTCTCTATATTATTGTCAAGAATATTTCATGACTCGGATGAAGTAATAATATTTGAGCGATACTTTTCAACGACATTCTATATCATGCCTTAAATCCAGACCTTACAAATAACTTTATTCAATAGTAATTGTGATATGGCAATACGATATCAAAAATTATATCATGTTTCTTTCTTGGAATATCTTGCTGAAAGCACAACCGGAGGCTAATTTTTTTTATGCAGATACTATATTTTTCTGGGGTCAGGTTAGGTAAATTTTATTATTGGTATTGTTGAAATGTCTCTGCTAAATAATAAATTATTTTTTCAAATAAAATCCCAAGACCTTGCTATGTAATTCTGTTTCACTGAAATTTACACCAACGATGCGATCTTTGACCCATATTACCTTAGTGAGTTTACTAATTTCTGATCTCAATGGGTTATCAAGAACAAATTTCATTTCCAATATATCACCTGTAGAGATTTGATGTGGTCTCATACTTTCAAACCGGATTCCAGTCAGAGAAAGCTCCCTGATGATTACCTCACCTCTTTTTCTACTTTTTGGGGCAATGTATTCACCAGAAAGTCTGACCTCTTTCCGGTGATGCTTTCGATATTCGATAGCTATCTGAAAAGTCTCTCTGCATTTGCATTTGATGTTCACTATGTTTGTTGTAGTCCTGAAACTCGTTGCATCTAGATTTCTCTCAAATCCGCACTTGGGGCAGATGATTAATGCTCGATTATTTTCGTTTACATAAACTTTATTCATTTATTATCCTCGTTAGTTTAATCTAAACACAAAACCCCACCTCCATGAGAAAAGGAGTCTTAATATTCAGCCCATTGCAACCACTCTATTACGGGTTATTTTATAGGCCTCTTTCTATCTAACTCTATTAAATTACAACAAAACGAAATGCAATAAAAAATTCTGTCAAAATTATTTACAGGGAAATCAGTAGGCTGGAAAAAGAACGGACTGCCCGAATAGAGGTGTAATGATTAGGTTCCTCAATGCTGAAATGGTTTTAAACAGTTTCGGTCTTCTGGAACATATTCATTAATTCTTTTTCTCGAGACAGACCGATCATTCATTTTTATGTCATAAATAAGAAAAGAAATATAAATTAGTGTGATGGCTAAAAGTAAATACACAAACATATCATTTCTCCTATATTTATATATTTATAAAAGGATTCAAAATCTTGACTCAACTAAATGAGCACGGCTGAGAGGGAAACCTATAGAGATTAACATTAACAGTCAGCCGAACTTTCAAGCGCTATAATGAATCATAAGTAAGGCAGCATAAATAAGTGAGATGCCTAAAACCAAAAACTTTATTATCATTTCATTTTTCATATGTATATATATCGGCAATTTTCCCCAAAAATTTAACCCCACGGATTAGAAACGTATGGGTGAAAAGAGGTAGTTGCATCGCGTGAGTTCGAAATCAAATTTAAATAGAAATATTGGATTTCCATTCTTCGATTTTTGGGAATGCATGATTTAGGCAAGACATCTTGAAATTCGCTCCCAGAATCCAATATCATTTTTATGAACACCCAGCCGGATAAGCTCGGAAGATTCATCAATATGTACCCTGTTGCTAAAAAGAAGTGAACCCCTCTTCCTGTTCGTTCAGGTTGTTATCGGTTATTTTTTATCTTTTTTTAATGGACCTTCAATGTCTCTCTTGACTTTGACAGCGAACCATATGAGATAGAAGTTCTTAACGATATTTTATGGGATGAAATAAGATGAAGCTATTAATCGCCATTGATGATACGGACAGCCTTGAAAGCCGTGGTACGGGCCAGCTCGCCCAGATTATGATCGAAAAAATTGGACAAATGAGATGGGGAATATGCTCCAGGATAACCCGTCACCAGCTCTTTGTCCATGAAGATATTCCCTATACATCCCACAACAGTGCCATGTGTTTTGAGGCTGAAATTGATAAACACCGTTACGAGGCGCTTATCGACTTCGGCATGCGGTTTCTTGAAACAGAAAGCGAAAAAGGGTCTGATCCCGGGCTTTGTGTCGTAAATATGGACAATGGTTTAAAAACGGATGTTTTAACCACCTTCGGCCGGCGTGCAAAAATTGAAGTGGTTGAAAAATCAGCTGCTTATGCCATTGCAAATGATCTTGGCATTCACCTGTCAGAACACGGCGGGGACGGCCAGGGTATCGTGGGCGCCTTGGCAGGGGTTGGGCTCAGGCTTACCGGTAACGACGGAAGGTTCAGAGGCTGGCTTTGTTACGGTAAAACCGGTGAAACAATTTCCGTAAAGGACCTTTTGGCGGATGGTCTTGTGGATATGGTTCAAAGCAAGGAAGGAGACATCATTTCTTCAGAATCATCAGTGCTTCTCTCCGAAGAAAAGATAAAAACCGTTCTTCAGGATCACCGCCAGGTGGTCCTTGTGAGAAATACGACCCCAGCATGTTCCGTAAAATGGCAAACCCTGACAAAAAACCAGGTGAAACAGATCTGAAATGCCAACACCCATGGGGCATGATCAGCAGCGGAATTCCCCTTAAAAAAGAGCCCTGCTGAAGCATATTCAGCTTGGACGGATAAATCAGCCGGTGCCTTGCGAAGCCGCCGGCAACGTATTCCCAGCCGATGGAACAGGAGCAGAGGCGGAAATGACAGCAAATAAAAAAGGTTGGTTCATCCTTTTCCTGGTGGCGCCGCTTGCGTCTATTTTTTTTTCGCTTTGTATCGGCCGCTATCCACTGCAGCTGGATGTCGTGGCCCAAGTCCTCTGGTCCAAATTCACCTTCGGCCTTTATCCCGGGCCGGACGTTTACCAGAACATTATCTGGAATATCCGCATGCCCCGGGCCCTGCTGGGAGCCATGGTCGGTGGCTGCCTGGCGGTGAGCGGTGCAGCGTTCCAGGGACTTTTTAAAAACCCACTGGTGAGTTCGGGAATTTTGGGGGTCAGCTCCGGCGCAGGTTTTGGCGCTGCGCTGGCGATACTGCTGTTCGGCTCCCTCTCGGCCACATACCCCTTTGCCCTGGGGTTCGGCATTCTGGCTGTGATACTCAGCTATCTCATCAGCCGGGTTTACAAAACCTCGCCCGCAATTATGCTGGTGCTGGGGGGTGTGATTGTTTCATCGGTTTTTTCCGCCCTGATATCTTTTGCAAAGTATATGGCCGACCCCTATGATCAACTGCCCACCATTGTCTTCTGGCTGATGGGCAGCCTGGCCGCTGCACGTTACGAAGATATCCTTATTGCGGGCATCCCCATGGCCATAGGGACCGCGGGTCTGATCGGCATCCGATGGAGAATCAACGTTCTGTCCATGGGGGACAAGGAAGCCCACGCACTGGGCATTAATACCGGCCTGACAAAAGGGCTTGTCATTTTCTGCGCCACTCTGGCAACGGCCGGTGCCGTGTGCGTCAGCGGGATAATCGGGTGGGTCGGCCTTGTAATACCGCACATCGGCCGCATGATGGTGGGCAATGACAACAACGTGCTGGTACCTGCCAGCCTGTCGCTGGGAGCCTGCTTTCTGATCCTGGTGGATAACCTGGCACGCATGCTGACCGGATCCGAAATTCCGCTGGGCATCCTAACGGCACTGGTGGGCGGACCCTTTTTTGTGTTCCTGCTTAAAAAAACAAAAGGAGGCGGCTGGTAACCTATGCCTATTATTTCAGTTACAAACGCTTCTTTCGGATACAACGGCGTAGACGTTTTTAGCGGTATTTCATTTTCCGTTCTCAAGGGGGAGCTGTTCTGCCTGCTGGGCCCCAACGGCAGCGGCAAGACAACCCTTCTGGACTGTATTCTGGGAACTCTGAAACTGAAAAGCGGCCGGATTATGATCAACGGACATGATAGCAAAACCTTTCGCCCCGGCCTTGCCGCCCGTCACATCGCATATGTGCCCCAAAACCACGAGCGCACTTTTCCCTATACGGTGCTGGACATTGTGAAAATGGGACGGGCTTCGCATACCGGCCTTTTCAGCACCCCATCCCGGGCCGACACATTGCTGGCGAAGGTCGTACTTCGGGATATGGGTATCGAATCTTTACAGGACAGACCCTACACGCAGCTGAGCGGGGGCGAGAGCCAACTGGTGCTGATTGCAAGGGCCCTGGTGCAGCAGACTCCCATCATCATTATGGATGAGCCGACGGTCCATCTGGATTTCAGACACGAACTGAAAATACTGGAAACCATGGTGCGGCTGGTTCGAAAGAACGGCATTACGGTGCTCATGGCGACGCATTTTCCCAACCACGCGCTGTATTTCCAAAACAACGGGGTCCGAACCACCGTCGCAATGCTCAGCGAGAAAAAATTTCTGGACGTCGGCCCTCCGGATGAGGTGGTCAGTAGCGACCATTTGAACAAGCTCTACGGGGTTGAAACCTGCGTTGTGAATTACCAATGCGGCAACAGCATGCATAAACAGGTTATCCCCATCAGTACTTTGGATTAGACCTAAATTGAGCGATAGTCGAGGCTTGCCCGCCTCTGGCTGTGTTGCCGCCCAGGAGAAGGACGGAAAGGAAGCAAAAGACAAGTGAAATTTCCAACAAAATTACTTCAAGTCGTAGTCACAAGTCTATCGCTGTTGTGCAGTACATGGTTTGTCGTTCATGCGGGCCGTGCATGGGGGCAGCCGGCCTCAGACCTAAATAAAACGGTGTCGGTTGTGGACTGTATCGGCCGCAAGGTCAGCGTGCCGGCCAGGGTGGAACGGATCGCTTGTCTGTATGCCTTTGCCGCGCACGTGGTGGTTATGCTGGACCGCGGCAAGAATATCGTGGCGGTTTCAAAAGGGCCCAAGCGTGATGTTCTGCTGAATCGTCTCTGCCCGGAAATCGGGAACGCTCTCGTTCCTAAAGGCCAGGGGAATGTGAACATTGAAGAGCTTCTGCTGGCCAAGCCCGATATCGTGTTTGTCCCTGGCGATATCGGCCGAAACACGTCCGAATTGCAAAAGATAGAGATTTTTCAGCTGCCGGTTTTAACCGTTGATTATCATGATATTACCGGACAGCAGCGTGCCATCGCAATGATCGGCGAGGCCATCGGCGCGCGGGAGCAGGCCGAAGCCTATAACCGATACTATGGCCGCTGCATCGATAGGGTTAGAAAGGGCGTAAGCCATATTTTGCCGGATCAGCGCGTGCGCGCCTATCTTGCCACCGTTGAAGCGACTCGCACTTACGGAAAGCAGTCGCTTCCAACCGAGTGGATGGGTCTGTGCGGGATAGTGAACGTTGCGGTAGATCAGCCGATTTCAACTCACCAGGCAGAGCACCATGCCAGCCTTGAACAGATTCTACAGTGGAACCCCGAGGTCATTTTCACCAATGAGCCGGGCGTGGCCGAAACAATAGCCCAGGATTCAAAGTGGTCGTCCATCCAGGCCGTTCAGCAGAAAAAGATCTACCATATGCCCATCGGCATATCCCGGTGGGGTCACCCCGGATCGTTGGAAACACCGCTGGCCATGCTGTGGACCGTTAAAACGGTTTATCCAAACCTCTTCGCTGAAATGAACATGAGAAATGAAGTCGTAAAATTCTACAGGGAATTCTTCAGACTGGAACTCACCGATGCCCTTTATGGACAAATGCTGTCCGGCAAGGGCATGCGCAAACCCAAGCGAAAAAAGTGATTGCTTTATATTTCGGTGTCGTACGATAATGCACCAATGAAATATTTTTCCTTAGGAAAATTAATTTAGCCTGCTAACCACAAGGCTTTTTAGGAATATAAGGGTGCGAAACTTGAGTAAGTAAATAATACATGCTTAAATAAATTGACAATCTGATCAAAAAAGCGAGCAAGAAATGGGCAAATTAATTAAAGAAAAATCCGACAAGGGAAGGCTCCACATCGACACCCCATTGATGGGCGAATCTCTGGTTAGCAAAGCACTGCTTAAGAAAACAGAGGCAACAGAATATTTCCGAATGCATCCGGATATCAATGTAATTAAAATAGGCGGACAAAGCATAATGGATCGTGGGGCAAAAGCGTTGTTGCCCATTCTTGAAGCCCTGATAGAAGCCAAAGATAAGCATAAGATTTTGTTGATGACAGGCGGTGGTACACGGGCAAGACACGTTTATAACATTGGTGTAGATCTGGGAATGCCTACCGGCGTGCTGTCAAAATTGGGGGATAAAGTCTCTTGGCAAAACGCAGAAATGCTGTCCGTTCTGCTGGCAAAACACGGGGGGGTAAAAATAGGCCATGGAGATAATCTAGAGCAACTGACGATGTTTTGCCGACTGGGTTATATGCCAATAACCTATGGAATACCGCCGTACGGTTTCTTTGAGCATCCGGCTGAACAGGGGTCCATTCCGCCACACCGCACAGACTGTGGCGCTTTCCTCCTGGCAGAAAACATAGGGGCTCGATCACTGATATTTCTTAAAGATGAAAAGGGACTTTATGATCAAGACCCTAAAAAAATATCCGGACCGGAGCGTGATAAGCTTAAATATTTCAGCCGGATCTCTGCCCGGGAACTCATCGAGTTGGATTTGGACGATTTAATCATCGAACGTCCGATCCTTACCCTCTTACAAAGAGCAAAATGCTTAAAAGAACTGCAAATCATCAATGCATTACGTCATCCGGAGCACATATCAGCAGCGTTGGAGGGAGAGCATGTTGGCACCATCATTTACAAACAATAATAAATATAAATGGATCAGGGCGTTCTAGGCTTTTTGCCCGCCGCTGGTTTTTTCACCCTTACCACCTTCTAAATATATGATTTCAGAGCCAGTTTCTCTGCTGATTTGATCTAGCTCTTTTTTGCGTATGTGTTTAACGTAGACTTTAAGGTCTGAACCACTGACACCTACGATACGAAACCTTGGTTTTTTTTCGCCTTTTTCGACCTTACGTCTTTCACGCACAAATATTTTAGTTGCCATTATAGCCTCCTTGATGGTAATAATATTTATGATATATGTTATTTTAATAGATATATCCTTAATGGATATATGTCAAGGAAAGAGTTGAAAAATGCCTAAAAAGTCAGGTCATCCAGGTTCTAAGAAAGCTGAACGATATATTCAGTCGTCACTTTTAATGGCATTAAAGATCAGGTCCTCCTATGGCTATGAACTCATTAAGGAAATTTCTCAATTCGGCTTCGTAGAAGGCCAGGCGCCACCAGGAATGATTTATCGTCACTTGAGAGATTTGGAAGAAAATGGTCTCGTTTCATCAGAATGGCAAACCGAGGGGGCTGGACCGGCAAAAAGAGTCTACCAGCTGACACCAGAAGGCAGTGAAGTTCTTGATGTTTGGATTGCTTATATGAAAAATCAGTTAGAAAAATTGCAAAATTTTATAGAAATTTATCAAAAAAATAAAGTGAAATAGAAAAGACTCTCATTAATTTTTATGCAAGATTCAGGTGTCAAAAATGATATTCAGTCCCAACATACAAGGTTCTGCCCGGCCGGGGAAAGCCGTAGGCCTCTTCATAATCCCGGTCAAACAGATTGTCCACACCCAGATAAATATGCAGCCGCTTTTTCAGAAAAGCCTGATCCACTTTGAAATCCACCACGGTGTAGTCGTTCAGCTTTCGCTTTACCAGCGGCGTATTTCGTGAATAAAAATACTGGTCAGCAACGTACATGACACTGGCATAAGCGGAAAGCCCAAAACCGAAAACATATTGGGTTTCAAACGTCAGCTTATGTTCCGGTCGGTACTGCAATTCGTCCTTTTCGGTATTGGGAGACTCGTCCTTGGTATCCATAAACGTGTAACCGGCCCTTAGTAAGAGATTCTTATAATACCGTGTCTCGGCGGTCAGTTCCACGCCCTGAAAACGATACTCGTCGTTGTTTTCGAAAGTATCTGTGGAATCTACCTTTTCAATGTAATCTTTAACATCTATATAAAATCCGGTCAGCGAAAGGGTGGTGCGTTCAAAAAGCCGCTGTTCAATTCCCAGCTCGTAATTGTAAGATTTTTCGGGTGTTAAGTCCGGATTCCCGGTGTCTTCCTCGTAAAGCTGGCGAATGGAGGGAAACCGGATTTTGCGGGCCGCGGAACCTCTGATCCGTGTATTGTCAAAAATGTCGTAATTGGCGCCCACGAGAAAGCCGCTATCATCGTCACTGTCGCCGTTATCTTTGTCAAACCAGTGATGGCTGTAACCGAGCACCAGGCCAAACCGATCAAACGGTGACACTTCGTATTCAATGGCAGCAGAATAGACCTTAACCGACCGGTCCTCGCTGAAATTTCGCGTTGTGTAGGTCGTGGCACCGCCACCTCCTCCGCCACCACCGCCACCGCCGCCACCGCCGCCACCGCCACCGCCGCCCGAAACGTCACGGATAATGCCGCTGGATTCGAAAACCTGCTCTTCGCCGCTCAAAGCAAGGGTGAAAAGGCCCATTTGATTGAGATCGACGGAAGTTTGCAGCGTACCCCCATGGATTTTGGTAGTGTTATTTAGGGCATATGTTTTAACGGTCGGATCGTCCATGGAGTCATATTGGTTGTCATCATAGCGGTTCTCATCTTCATCCAGTCGATTGGCAAAAAGCCATCCGCGCACACCAAAAGGTCCCGGCAGATTGCCGTTCACGGATATTTGTCCGGAAAAACCGTCGTAATTGTCAATTCGATCATACTTGGGACTGCTGGCGAAGGAATCCGTGTTGTCGTTAATGGTAATCGGCGGCTTACCAAACTCGCCCCGGATCTTATTGGCAACCAGTCCGATTTCCCAGATATCATTTGGCGCGTAACCGACGTTACCGAAAAGGTTTTTTTGTTTTCTATCGCTGTTTTCCCTCAAGCCCCCGTCTTCTTCTGAGGTGGTCTCAAAATCATTGGCCAAGACAAAGCCGTCGCTGTTCAGCGCACTGCCACTGACAAAAGCGTCAAACCGCTCTTTGGCGCCGGAGACGCTAAAGCTTCCCAGGTTTCGATTCCGCTGTCCGGTTTCCAGCTTTACAGCTCCCTGAATGCCCTCGGTCCCCTTTTTGGTAATAACGTTGATAACCCCGCCGAGTCCGCCCTGGCCATACAACACCGAGTGATTGCCGTAGGATACTTTGATTTTGGCAATGTTTTCCACCGGAATGATGCTCGGATCGAACTGCCCGTCAAAAGCGGAATTAAACGGAATTCCATTGAGCAGCAGCAGCACGTGCCGTGACCGAAAACCCCTCAAATCGATCCTCGGAATACCGTCGGTTGCGGTGCGGATATCCAGCCCGGGCAGCAGTTCCAATGCCTGGTTCAGGTTTCTCGCATCCCTCCGGGCGATATCGTCGGCGGTGATTTCCCGAACCGTACCAATGGCCTCAACGCCCACTCGCTCACCGGTAACAACGACTTCGCCCAGGGTGTATTCTGCTGTCTGTTGTGTTTCTGTTTCTGAAAATCCGCTTTGTGGAAAACCCAGCCACGTTCCGATCACCAGAAAAAACAATATCCATATTAATCCTTTTTTCATCCATCGCCCCCATACCCGAGTAATTACAGTATCAAAAACCGACTTACTTTCAGCCATTTTAAGGATAAATCTCACGTTAAATCAAAGCATCAAATACCTTTAAAGGTATAATATGTCAATAATTTCATAATGTTATAATTGGTTTTACGATTTATAACTCCAAATTACCAATTATAACAATAAAACATGGGTTCTCGGAGTGCCGTTTGACCGAAAGCCTTAAATAATGTCTGGATCGACGTCCCTCTATACTGGCGATCCAATTAAATTTACCAAAGGTGGGATGAGAAACTTGAGGAAGAATAGAGACAATGATTGTCTTTATGGTTGGTATTGGTTAATATAAGTTATAAAATTGGGTGAAAAATATTGACACACAAACCCATGGAAACTATACCTGAAACCATCAAATTAGAATTTTTATGAACAACAACCAAACGAGCAAAACAAAATGAAAAAATTTTTATCCACAAAAGAGGTGGCTCAATTTCTGGGAGTCAACGAAAAAATGGTGTATTCCCTGGTTTCAGAAAAGGGACTTCCGGCAACCAAAGTGACGGGAAAGTGGCTTTTCCCTCGATACTTGGTTGAACAGTGGCTGGAAAACGAAACCATCAACTATCCAAAGCCAACGGTTCCTTTACCCCCCTACCAAGGCCTTCTGATCATCACCGGAAGCAACGATATTCTTCTTGATCGGACGATTTCCCTGTTCAATCGCCTGCATCCCGAGCATTTGGCGGTCTTTGGGAACCTTGGAAGCATGGGAGGGATTCGGGCACTCCGGCGCAATCTCTGCCATATTGCATCGAGCCACCTGCTCCAGGAAAACGGACAGGACTATAATTTCGGCTTTGCCAGAGAGGAACTGGAGCAATTGCCGGCGGTGGTCAACTTCTGTCAGCGGCAACAAGGTATTCTGGTCGCCAGGGGGAACCCAAAAGGAATTCAAAACGTTGCCGATTTAGGGAAACCGGGTCTAAAAATCGTCAATCGGCCATTGGGCACCGGAACACGATTGCTCTTTGACGAAGAACTCAAAAAGGCTGGAATCATTGGAGACCAGATCAAAGGTTATCAGCTGGAGGTTCAGCGCCACCTGGATGTAGGACTTGAAGTGTTGTCCGGAAGGGCAGATGCAGGTCCCGGAATCCAGGCGGTGTCCGGTCTGTTGAATCTTGATTTTATACCCTTGCGCTGGGAGCGTTTTGATTTTCTGATTCTCAAGGACCGGTTTTTCGAAAAAGGCGTGCAACTCTTTTTAGGACTTTTACCTGAAGCCGCTTTTCGGGAATTGACTCAAGATCTGAAAGGCTATGATATGAGTCTCTGCTCAAAGATGATCTTTCCCCAAAAATGAAGAAGGTCTATGAATTTTTTGACAGACAGCTTTTTCTCGGCGTTGCTTCTGATCTGGACACGGGATCACAATTTGATTGAGATTATCAGTGTGTCCCTCAAGGTGAGTTCCGTCTCTACGTGTATTTCGGCTTTGGTAGGCGTTCCTTCGGGATTTTTGATTGCCTTTTCAGACTTTAAGGGAAAACGGTTGGTCATCACCATACTCAACACAATGCTGGCTTTGCCCACGGTGGTTATCGGCCTGTTTGTCTATGCATTTATTTCCAGAAAAGGTATTTTCGGCGCCTATGACCTGCTTTATACCCAGAAAGCCATGATCATCGGCCAGATAATTCTTATCATTCCTATTGTCACCACATTCACCATCTCCGCTGTGAGCCGCATTGACGACCGCTACCGGAAAGCCGCATTGACCCTTGGCGCAAATTTCAGACAAACGGCATGGGTGATCATCCGTGAAGCGCGCTTCGGTATTATGGCCGCCGTGGTTCTGGCATTTGGAAGAGTCATCGCAGAAGTGGGCATCAGTATGATGCTCGGCGGCAATGCCAAAGGATTCACCCGAACCATGACAACAGCCATGGCGCTGGAATATGACAAAGGAGAATTTGTGTTGAGCGTAGCCTTAGGGATCGTATTGCTGAGCGTCAGTTTCGCCGTCAATATTTTTTGCAATTATTTTCAAGGTAAGGACCGCACAACTAATTAGTGTCCATCCATGAATCTAAAACGAACACAAAGGGTGCCCAATTCAGAAATGAGCAATTTTTGTTCTGATCAAGGCCGCACAAGGGTTTGCGGTGAGGCGTACGTCTGTACGCCGCAGCCGGAAACCCGCGGAGAACGTCGAGCAGGACAAAAATGGCCATTTATGGATGAGCACTAATTAATATGCTTTACGAGTTAAAAAACATTATTAAAGCCTACAACGGTCGGGCAGTGTTGGATCTAAATCACCTTTGTCTTCAAAAAGGTAGGGTGATCGGTCTTCTGGGGCCAAATGGTGCCGGGAAAACGACACTTCTTGAAATTCTGGCCTTTCTGTTGGCCCCAACCTCCGGTGAAATCCGGTTTAAACAAGAAAAAATCAATTCAAATATAGGGGGGCTGATCAAGCTAAGACGCAAGGTGGTGCTTGTTCAGC